>JAFGPU010000444.1 GCA_016936035.1 Acidimicrobiales bacterium | reverse complement strand
CGGGCTCGGGGGTGCCGGTCGGTGCGGTGCCCACCGGGAACCAGCACCGGTAGGCGTGGCCGGGCTCGTCCTCGACGAGCGGCGGCGCCTCGGCGTGGCACCGCGCCTGGGCATACGGGCAGCGCGGCGCGAACCGGCATCCCGCCGGCGGGTCGACGAGCTGGGGCGGCCGACCGGCGATGGCCTGCAGCTTGGCCTCCCGCGGCTGGTCGAGCTTGGGGATGGAGCGCAGCAGCGCCTGCGTGTACGGCATGCGTACGTTGCCGAAGAGCTTGGCCGTGGGGGCCTTCTCGACGATCTGGCCGGCGTACATGACGGCGATGTCGTCGGCGCGCCCGGCCACCACGCCCAGGTCGTGGGTGACCAGGATCATCGCCATGTCGCGTTCGCGCTGCTGGGTGGCGAGCAGGTTGAGGATCTGGGCCTGCACGGTCACGTCGAGGGCGGTGGTGGGCTCGTCCGCGAGGAGCAGCTTGGGGCCACAGGCGAGGGCGACGGCGATCATGATGCGCTGGCGCATGCCGCCGGACAGCTCGTGGGGGTACTGCTTCAGGCGCCGTTCGGGCTCGGGGATGCCGACCGAGCGCAGCAGCGCCACGGCGTTCTGGTTGGCGGTCCTGCGGTCGAGGTCGAGGTGGTAGCGCAGGCCCTCGGTGATCTGGTTGCCGATCTTGAGGACGGGGTTGAGCGCCGTCATCGGGTCCTGGAACACCATGGCCATCTCGGTGCCCCACAGGTCGCGCCGCCGGCTGTCGGACATGGCGCTGACGGTCTGCCCGTCGTAGGAGATCGTGCCCTCGCGGACGACGTTGCGCTTGGGGAGCAGGCCCATGATCGAGCGGCTGAGCACCGACTTGCCCGAGCCCGACTCGCCGACGATGCCGAGGGTGCGCCCCCGGTGCAGCGTGAGCGACACGCCGTCCACCGCCCGCACGAGCCCCGCGGGGGTGCGGAAGCTGGTGCGCAGGTCGGTCACCTCGAGCAGCAGGCCCGTGGCGCGGGTGTTGATCTTGAACCCGACCGGGGCGTCGGTGCTGGTGGGCGCGGTCACAAGCCCCCCTCCCTCACGTCGAAGCGGGCCCTGACGACGTCGCCCAGGTAGTTCAGGGCGAGCACCGTCAGGAAGATGGCGATGGCGGGGATGGACACGACGTGGGGCGCCCGGGCCAGGTCGGACCGGCCCAAGGCGATCATGTTGCCCCACGACGGCACGTCGGTGACGCCGACGCCGAGCAGGGCGAGACTGCCCTCGGCGACGATAGCGACCGCCACGCCCAGCAGCGCGATCGACGCCATGGCGGGCAGCACGTTGGGCAGCACCTCGCGCCACATGATGCGCAGGTGCCCGGCGCCCAGCACCTCGGCGGCCTTGACGAACTCGCGCTCCGACCAGGCCATCGTGCTGGCCCGGGCGATGCGGGCGATCAGCGGCACGGTCACGATCGCGAGGGCACCGATGATGACCGTCATCTTGCGGCCGTTGGAGACGTCCTGCTCGGCGCTGGCGAACACCGCGACGAGCGACAGGGCCAGCACCAGGGCGGGGATCGACAGCAACACGTTGAACAGCGTGGACAGCACGGCGTCGACCTTGCCCCGGAAGTAGCCCGCCAGCAGCCCCATCAGGCCGCCGACCACGAATCCGGCGAGCACCGCGCTGAAGCTGATCCACAGCGACGTGCGGGCACCGAAGATCACCCGGGCGAGCATGTCGCGCCCGTTGCCGTCGCCGCCCAGCAGGTGGCCGGGCTGGACGGGGCCGACCCGCACGATCTCGAGGTAGCTCTTGTCCGGGTCGGGGAGGGGCAGCCACGGCGCCAGGAGAGCGGCCAGGCCGATGCCGCCGAGCCACACGATCGAGAACCAGCCGATGACCCCGAGCTTGCGGGTGGGCGAGGACTCGACCGGCTCGACCGGCTCGACCGGCACGGTGGCCTCGAGCACCGGCACGGCACCGTGCTGCTCGAGGACGACGTCAGTTGCGGGCTCGGGCATGGCGGATCCGAGGGTCGACGATGGTGTAGAGGACGTCGACGACGAAGTTGGCGACGACGTAGAGGATGGCGAGGATGGCCACGAAGCTCTGCAGGGCGACGTACTGCCGCTCGAAGATCGCCTGGCTGATGGCGAGCCCCATGCCGGGGATGCTGAAGATGACCTCGACGACGACGGCGCCGCCGATGAGGGTGCCGACGTTGAGGCCGGCCACGGTGAGCAGGGTCAGGCTTGACGGGCGCAGCGCGTGGCGCCACAGCACCCGCTGGTCGGAGATGCCCTTCGACCGCGCCATCTGGATGAAGTCCTCCTGCAGGGTGGCCACCATGTCGGTGCGCAGCAGGCGCATGTAGACAGCCACCTGCGCCGCGGCCAACGTCGACGCCGGCAGGATCATGCGGCGGACGTGCTCGACCGCGTCCTCGCCGAACGGCACGTAGCCGGACGGGGGCAGCCAGTTGAACGCGACTCCCACGTAGTAGGCCAGCGCCAGGCCGAGTACGAAGTTGGGGATGGCGAGCAGGGCGAACGCCCCGCCGTTGGCGGCCTTGTCGAAGATCGAGCCGGCCTTGTAGGCCGAGAGCACCCCGAGCGGGATGGCCACCGCGAGGGCCAGCACCTGGGCGTACACCATCAGCTGGAGCGAGATCGGCAGGGCCTCGGACAGCCGCGCGCTGACGGGGTCGCGGCCCGACACCCGGAAGTAGTCGCCGAAGTGCTCGCCGTTCTCGTCTCCGGTGACGAAGTCGCCCAGCCAGTTGGCGTAGCGGACCGGCAGCGGCTCGTCGAGGTCGAGGTCGTCGCGGACCTGTGCCTTGAGCTCGTCGGCCTCGGCCGAGTCGGCCAGGGGCACGAGCGTGTCGACCGGGTCACCCGGCACCATGCTCAGCAGCAACGCCGTGAACAGGGTGACGAGGAACAGCACCAGGGCGAGCGACAGGAAGCGCTTGCCGAGCTCGCGTGCGAGGGCCACGGCTACTGCTCCTTCCAGATGTGGGCCATGTCGTGGCCGAGGGCGAGGCCGGTGTAGTCGGGGCTGCCGTCGATGGGCCGGGCCCCGACGACGCCGTGGTAGGCGGGGTCCATGGGCACCGCCCAGGTGGTCCAGGTGGTCCACAGGTAGTAGCCGCGCTCGGCGAGCACCCGGTTGAGCTCGCCGTAGATCAGCTGCCGCTGGGCACGGTCGGCGGTGCCGCGGCCGGCGTCGAGCAGCCGGTTGACGTCGGGGTCGTCGAAGCCCGAGAAGTTCACCGGGTTCCCCTCGCCGTACCACCACACGTAGTTGTTGTCGGGGTCGAGGCCCGGGTAGTTGCGGAAGGCCAT
>JAFGPU010000443.1 GCA_016936035.1 Acidimicrobiales bacterium | reverse complement strand
CGTGGTCGGAGCAGATCAGCACGTCGCTCTCGATGGGGTGCCGCAGGTCGCCCAGCTCCTTGGCGGGGACGTGGTGCAGCGCGGCGGCCACCTTGCACTGGGGCACGGCGGCCTGGACGCTGGCGGCGACCGACCCCCGCGGCGGCACGAGAGGCTGGAACTCCTTGCCGAGCTTGGTCAGCGCGTTGGCCATGGACACGACGACCTTGCCTCGGAGGCGGTCCTCGACCGACACCGCGGTCTGGGTGGCGCCGTCCCACGGCGTGGCGATGACCACCACGTCGGCGTCGGCGGCCTGGGCGTTGTCGCCGGCGCCGATGGTGAGGCTGCGGTCGGGCCACTGCTCGAGCAGGGTGTCGACGACCTCCATCGCCCGGTACTTGGATCGTGAGCCCACGATCACGTCGAAGTCGACCGAGGCCAGGCGGGCGGCGAGTGCCTTGCCTGCTGGTCCTGTTCCACCGAGGATGCCGATGCGCACGGCCGCCACCGTAGCGGCGCGCCACCGGCGGCAGTCCAACCCTCGGCCGGGGCCTACCGCCCTGCGCGGACAGACACCCAGGTCACCACGGACGGCGAGGCGCCGCTCGCACCGGGCGGCGTTCCGGTCAGCAGGCGGCGGCGACCAGCGGGTACGGGTTGACGGGGCTGCCGCCTCCGGGGTGGTGCTCGAAGTGCAGATGAGGCGTCCCGGCGTTGCCGGACTGGCCCACGTGGCCGATGACGGTGCCGGCGGCGACCCAGCCGGCGCCCTGGTTGGCGAAGCTCGACAGGTGGGTGCCGTAGTAGGTGTCGCCGTCGTCGCCGTGGAGATACCACGAGAGGCCACCGAGCGAGCTGGTGCGGTGCTCGACCGTGCCGCTCACCGGCGCGACGGTCGGCGTCCCCGAGGCCGCCATCATGTCCGTGCCCTTGTGGGTGCGGCCGCCGGAGCGCGCCGCGCCCCACGAGTCGACGAACGACACGCTGCCGGCGACCGGGCACACGATGCCCCCGCCGGCGCTGACGGTCACCTCGGGCTCGGGCGGCGCGGTCGTCGTCGTGGTGGGCGGCGGTGGCGGTGGCGCCGTGGTGGTGGTCGTCGTCGGCGGCGGCGGCGGTGCCGTCGTCGTCGTCGTGGTGGGAGCCAGCGTCGTCGTGGGCCGGGCGAGCGCCCGGACCTCGCGGCTTGCGGCGGCGGGCCGTGCGTCGGTCTCCACGGCGTCGCCGTCGGCGTCGTCGGCCAAGCCGAGCCCGGCGGCGGCGGCGGCGGCGAGCATCCCTGCGATCAGCGTCGGTACGAGTAGGTGTCGGCGCATGGGGCCGGGACATTAACGAATGCATTACGAAGATTGCGAGTATGTGTCGATCTACGTGACGACGGACACGTCCGAGCGACGGCGCCGCCTACGGTCAGGCCGTGCCACCTCGTGTCGCCGACCGAGCGCTTCACCTCGCCGGGGTCAGCGTCCACCGCCCGCCGACCACGCTCCTCGACGGCGTCGACTGGTCGGTGCACACCGGCGAGCGTTGGGTCGTGCTCGGCCCGAACGGCTCGGGCAAGACCACGCTGATGCGCATCGCATCGCTGTACCTCCACCCGTCGACCGGGTCGGTCGAGGTGCTGGGCGAGCGGCTCGGCCGGACCGACGTCCGCCGGCTCCGCACCCGCATCGGGCTCGTCAGCGCGGCGTTCGCCGACCTGCTCCGACCCGACGTCAACGCGGTCGACGCCGTGATGTCGGCCCGGGAGGCCGCGCTCGAGACGTGGTGGCACAGCTACGGCCGAGACGACCGCGACGCCGCCCTCGCCCTGCTCGAGCGCACCGGCGCCGCCCAGCTGGCGGACCGGGCCTTCGGCACCCTGTCGTCCGGTGAACGGCAGCGGGTGCTGCTCGCCCGCTCGCTGTGGGGCGACCCCGGGCTGGTGCTGCTGGACGAGCCCGCGGCGGGGCTCGACCTCGGCGCTCGCGAGGATCTGGTGGCCCGGCTCACCTGGCTGGCCGGTGACGAGGCCACGCCGCCGACCGTCCTCGTGACCCACCACGTCGAGGAGGTCCCCCCGGGGTTCACCCACGCACTGCTGCTCCGCGCGGGGAGGGTGCAGGCCGCCGGCGCCATCGGCGACGTGCTCACCGCCGACGCGCTGTCACAGACGTTCGGTCTCGCCGTCCACCTCGACCACCGGGACGGGCGCTACACGGCGCGCGCCGCGACCCGGTGACGACCACCGGGGGGTGACGAGCACCGCGCCGGCGGCGCGGTCGGGGCAGCTACGCGCCGACGAGCGCCAACAGCCGGGGCTTCGACCGGTTGATCTCGTCCGCGAGCAGCCGTTCGACGACCGGCCCGCCGAGCGTGCCGCCGTAGTGCAGGTGCATCGCCAACCGGCTACCGCCGGCGGCAGCCGCGACCTCGGCCTCGAGCACCCAGGGGGCGTGCTGGCGGCCGTCGTGCTCGACGCGCTCGAACCGGACCCGGCCCGGCTCGTGCACCGTCCGGGCCATGCGCAGCCGCTTGGACCGTGCGAACGGGCCCAGCCGCCCCCGCAGGTCGACCGACCACGCCGGTCCGGGGTCGTCGCGGTGGGGCTCCGCCGCCGACGCCCGGGGCACGATGTCGAGCCACTGCGGATACCGGCCCAGGTCGTCGACCCACACGAACAGCTCGTCGGGGGTGCAGGGAGCCACGAGGTCGGCCGTCACGTCCACGGCGGCGATCGTGACACCTCGGGCGGGCGGGCGCCCAACCACCGCTCAGCGGTGGGAGCGGGCCCAGTGGGTCCCCCGGACCCCGGGTGCCACGGCCAGCAGCACACCCGCCCGCAGGCGCACCGTCGCCACCTCGTCCACCCACTCGTTGCTGACGCCACGGCTGGTCCCGGCGTCGAGGTCCTCGTCGACGAGCGGGTACAGCAGACCCGTGGTGGTGACCCCGCGCGCCGGGCCGTGCGCCGGCACCAGCGTCAGCAGGTCGCCCGGCGAGCCGGCGAGCGTGGCCCGGCCGCGCACGACCCACAGGTGGGCGACGCCGATCCACGCCTCGCACCGCGGGGGCGCATCCTGGAGCGCGGCCAGCGACAGCGCGATGGCGAGCGCATGGTCGAAGCGGTCGCCCGCGCCGGTCACCACCACGAGCCGCGCCGGGCGCGCCGACAGGGCCGCGTCGACCGCCAGGGCGAGATCGGTCGCGTCCTTGGCCTCGGGGTGCCGCTCGATGCGCGTGCCGGCGCGGGCGGCGGCCTCGAGAACGGAGCGCTCGACCGAGTCCATGTCGCCGACGACCCGGTCGACGGGCAGGCCCAGCGCCCGAGCGTGCGCGAGCCCCGAGTCGGCCGCGATGACGAGCGGCTCGTCGCCGAGGTCGCCGAGCGCCGCGCGGTCGATCGCCGGCGGCCCTCCCCCTCCGACCACGACCGCCACGCGCCCGTCCGCAGCCGGTGTCACCGCTCGACCGGGCGCGGCGCAGCGGGCATCAGGGCTCCTGACCGCGGCGGTCCCGACGGCCCGCGGCGACGAGCACGTCCAGCGACTCGGTCCACAGCCGGTTGATGCCGCCCAGGGTGAACTCGGTGAGCAGGTCGATGAACGCCTCGCGGTCCCAGCCGTCATCGTCGGCGTGGCGGATGGCCAGGCCCTCGGCCATGCGGAAGAAGATGACCGCCATGATGTCGGCCGACTCGCCGATGTCGACCCCCAGCTGCTCCCAGCGCGACCGGGTGAAGTCGGTGATCTCCTGCAGCACGCGGGTGCGCATCTGGACGGGTGCCGTCGTCGGGCGGTCGACGGTGCCCTGCTCGGCGCGCAGCAGCACCGTGACCGCGTCGCGATCCTGCTCGAACAGGTCGAACACGGCCGCGAAGTTGTGGCGCACGAACTGCTCGAGCGAGAAGTCCTCGGACTCGGTGAAGCTCGCCGACAGGCGGATCACGACCCGATCGGCCGAATCCTCGACCACGGCCTCGAACAGGTCGTCCTTGGTGCCGAACAGCTCGTAGACGGTCGGCCGGGGGGTGCCGGAGCGGCGGGCCACCGCCTCGATGGTGGCCCCGTGGTAGCCGTGCTGCGCGAACACGGCCCGGGCGGCGTCGAGCACGCCCCTGCGCTGCTCCTCGAGAGGCTGTGACCGGGGGCGCCCGGGACCGCGCTTGGGCGACCCCTGCGGGCCGTGCCCTCGCGCCGTGATCTCGCTCATCTCCGAGGTGCTCCCACGATTTCCGTCATTGCTGTCGACAACGGTACCGCCCCGTAATCGCCGGATGACCGCGCGAAGGTACGTACGCGATCGGCCGGCCCGGATCGTGCCGGGCTACGGTCGCCCACCGTGCAGCGCAGCCTCTTCGACGACGAGCACGACCTCTTCCGGGACAGCGTCCGCCGGTTCCTCGCCACGGAGGTGGCGCCGCACCACGCCGCCTGGGAGCGGGCGGGGCTCGCCGACCGGTCGCTGTTCACCGGCGCGGGCGCCCACGGCTTCCTTGGCATGGCCGCGCCGCCCGAGCACGGCGGTGGCGGCGTCGACGACTTCAGGTACAACCTCGTCATCGCCGAGGAGATCCAGCGCGCCGGCGTCAACGCCGCCGGCCTGGGATGGACCCTCCACAACGACATCTGCCTGCCCTACTTCCTGTCGCTGTGCACCGACGAGCAGAAGGCGCGGTGGCTGCCCGGCATCTGCTCCGGCGAGCTCGTCACGGCCATCGCGATGACCGAGCCCGGCATCGGCTCGGACCTGGCGTCGATGAGCACCACCGCGACGCTCGACGGCGACCACTACGTGCTCAACGGCTCGAAGACCTTCATCACCAACGGCATCAACGCCGACCTCGTCATCACCGCGGTCAAGACCGATCCGTCGCAGCGGCACCGGGGCATGTCGCTGGTCGTGGTCGAGCGGGGCATGGAGGGCTTCGAGCGGGGCCGCAACCTCGACAAGATCGGCCTGCACGCGCAGGACACGGCCGAGCTGTTCTTCACCGACGTGCGGGTGCCCGTCGCGAACCGGCTCGGCGACGAGGGCGAGGGCTTCCGGTACCTGGTCACCAACCTGCCGCAGGAACGGCTGTCGATCGCCGCCACCGGCGTCGCCGCCGCCCGGGCCGCGTTCGACGAGACGCTGGCGTACGTCGCGGAGCGCCAGGCGTTCGGCCAGGCGATCGGGTCGTTCCAGAACACGCGGTTCCGCATGGCCGAGATGGCGACCGAGATCGAGATCGGCCAGACCTTCATCGACCGCTGCGTCCTGGCGCTCAACGCCGGCGAGCTGACGGCCGAGGAGGCGTCGATGGCCAAGTGGTGGTGCACCGAGCTGCAGGGGCGCGTCGCCGACGTGTGCGTGCAGCTCTTCGGCGGCTACGGCTACATGGCCGAGTACCCGGTGGCCAGGGCGTTCGCCGACGCGCGGGTGACCCGCATCTACGGCGGCACGACCGAGATCATGAAGGAGATCATCGGCCGCTCGCTCGGCCTCTGATCCGCCCCGCCCAGGGGTCAGGAGCGGAGGAGGTCCTTCGCGATGTGGGTGATCTGGATCTCGTCGGTGCCGCCGTAGATCTGCAGCACCTTGGCGTCGCGGGCCAGCTGCTCGACCTGGAACTCG
>JAFGPU010000065.1 GCA_016936035.1 Acidimicrobiales bacterium | reverse complement strand
TACACGTTCGACCAGTTCGTCATCGGCGCCTCCAACCGCTTCGCGCACGCCGCTGCCCTGTCAGTCGCCGAGGCGCCGGCCCGGTCCTACAACCCGCTGTTCATCTACGGCGCCGCCGGCCTCGGCAAGACGCACCTCCTGCAGGCGATCGCCAGCTACGTCAACGACAACTACCCGGCCTACCGGGTGCGCTACGTCACCTCCGAGACCTTCCTGAACGAGTTCATCGACTCGATGCAGTCGGGCAGTCGCGACGGCTTCAAGCGCCGCTACCGCGACATCGACGTGCTGCTGGTCGACGACGTGCAGTTCTTCCAGGGCAAGCAGGAGACGCTGGAGGAGTTCTTCCACACCTTCAACCACCTGCACCAGACCAACCGGCAGATCGTGCTGTCGTCCGACCGGGCGCCCGACCAGATCGGCTTCGAGGACCGCATGCGCAGCCGGTTCCAGCAGGGCCTGCTCACCGACATCCAGCCGCCCGAGCTCGAGACCCGGCTGGCGATCCTGCGCAAGAAGGCCGACCTCGAGACGGCGCGCATCCCGCCCGAGGTGCTCGAGTTCATCGCCACCAACATCAAGGACAACATCCGCGTGCTCGAGGGCGCGCTCATCCGCGTGTCGGCCTTCGCCAGCCTGACCCACGAGCCCATCACGGTCGACCGGGCCACCCAGGTGCTCGCCGACCTGCTCAGCGAGAACCAGCCCCGCCCCATCACGCCGCAGTTCATCCTCGACGAAGCCTCGGCCCAGTTCGGGTTCTCGGTCGAGGAGCTGCAGAGCAAGCACCGCCAGCGTCCGCTGGTCACGGCCCGGCAGATCGCCATGTACGTCATGCGCGAGCTGACCGACCTGTCGTATCCGAACATCGCCCGCGAGTTCGGCGGGCGCGACCACACCACGGTCATCCACGCGGTCGAGAAGATCGGGGCCCTGATGTCGAAGGACCGCCAGATCTACGACCAGGTGACCCGCCTGATGAAGGCGGTCCGCCAGGGTGACTGACCACAGGACTGTCCCCAGGGCGCAGCGGTGGTGGACAAACCGGGGGACGACCTGTGGACCATCGGGCCGTCGCGGTGGACACTCGATGCGTCGTCCCCACCCGCATCACGCACGCCAGGTCCCCGCTGTGGGAACCTGGGGACAGCACGGGGATGGCAATCGGCCGGTGACCTGGGCGGACGAGACGTCGTCCACAATCCACAGGCCCTACTACTACCTCTGGTTCGATACATCACTTATGCACGGCAGAGAAAGAGAGCGACGGCGTGAAGTTCCGATGTGAGCGAGACGTCCTCGTGGAAGCCCTCGGCACGGCCGGACGGGCCACCGCCAGCCGCGGCGGCGCACTTCCCGTGCTGGCCGGCATCCGCACCCAGCTGACGGGCGACACGTTGACCCTGACGGGTCACGACCTGGAGCTGACCATCTCGGTCGACATCCGCGAGGGGGTGAAGGGCAGCGAGGACGGCGTCGCCGTGCTTCCCGCCCGCCTGGTGTCCGACGTCGTCAAGTCGCTGCCCAGCGGGGCGGTCGAGGTCGAGGTCGACGGCGAGCAGGCGCGCATCACCGCGTCGCGCTCCGAGTTCAGCCTGCGTGTGTTCCCGGTCGACGAGTTCCCCCGGGTGCCCGAGCCGGTGGGTGAGGGCGTCACCATCGACGCCGCCGAGCTGGCGGCGGCGCTGCGCCAGGTGGTGCCGGCGGCGTCGAGCGACGACGCCCGTCCCATCCTGACGGGCGTGCTCGTCACCGCCGAGGAGGGCGGCCTGCGCCTGGTCGCGACCGACTCGTACCGGCTGGCGGTCCGTGACCTGCCGGGCCAGAGCGTCCTGGCCGAGGGCCAGTCGGTGCTGGTGCCGTCGCGGGCCCTCAACGACCTCACCAAGGTGCTGTCGGGGGTGGGTGAGCTCACCCTGCGGCTCGGCGAGCGCGACGCCAGCTTCGAGGCCGGCGACGTCCGGCTGACCACCATGCTCATCGAGGGCGACTTCCCGAACTACAAGGGGCTGATCCCCTCGGCCCACCCCAACCGGCTGACGGTCAGCCGCGAGGCGCTGCTCGAGGGCGTGCGCCGGGTCAAGCTGCTGGCGCGCGAGGCCACGCCGGTGCGGTTGGCGATGACCGACGACGGGCTCGACCTGGTCGCGGTCACTCAGGACGTCGGCCAGGCGCACGAGTCGCTCGACGCCAAGTACGAGGGCACCGAGCTGACCGTGGCGTTCAACCCCGACTACCTGTTGCAGGGCATCGAGGTGCTGCCGGGGGACGAGGTGCTCATCGAGTCGGTCGACTCGCTGAAGCCGGCGCTGGTCAAGAGCCCCGAGCACCCCGAGTTCCTGTACCTGCTCATGCCGGTGCGGGTGAGCTGACGGGCGGCAGCACGAGCGCGTGCAGGTCCGCACCCTCTGGCTGACCGACTTCCGCAGCTACACCTCGACCCGGATCGATCTCGCGCCGGGCCTCACCGCGCTGGTGGGCGCCAACGGCGAGGGCAAGACCAACCTGCTCGAAGCCCTGGCCTGGCTGGCGACGCTGTCGTCGTTCCGGGGCGCGCCGACCGACGCGCTGGTGCGCCGCGGCGCGCCGTTCGCCGTCGTGCGGGCGTTGGCCGAGCGCGAGGGCCGCGAACTGCTCGTCGAGGCCCAGATCCAGGCCAGCGGGCGCAACCGGGTCCTGGTCAATCGGCAGCCCCTGCGCCGCGCGCGCGACCTGCTGGGCTCGCTGCGCGTGTCGGTGTTCACCCCCGACGACCTGGCGATCGTCAAGGACGGCCCGGGTGGTCGCCGGCGTTTCCTCGACGACGCGCTGGTCGGCCTGCACCCCCGCAACGACGCGCTGCGCAGCGACCTCGACAAGGTGCTGCGCCAGCGCAACGCCCTGCTGAAGCAGGCGGGGGGCCGCCTCGACGAGTCGAGCGCGTTCACGCTCGACGTGTGGGACGCCAAGCTGTCCGAGGCCGGGGCCGCCCTCGTCGCCGCCCGCCTCGACCTGCTCGACCGGATGCGTGCGGTGCTGGCGGCGACCTACGACGCCCTCGCTCGGCGCCCGGCGCTGGTCGAGGCCCGCTACGAGACGGCGTGGTGGACGGGGGCCGGGGTGCCCGCTGTCGGCGTCGGTGCGCCTGACGACGGGCGCGACGGCGACGCCGGTGGGTCGGCGGGGGGGTCGGCAGACGAGCGTCGAGCCGGACTGGCGGCGGCGCTGTCGTCGGCGTTGGCGGCGGCACGTGCCGACGACGTCCGGCGGGGCGTCTCGACGGTCGGACCGCACCGTGACGAGCTCGTGCTGTCGATCGGTGGTGCGCCCGCTCGGACGCATGCCAGCCAGGGCGAGCAGCGCACGCTCGCGCTGGCCCTGCGTCTGGCGGTGCAC
>JAFGPU010000442.1 GCA_016936035.1 Acidimicrobiales bacterium | reverse complement strand
CGATGGCGTCCATGATGCGGCGCGTGTCGGCTCGCGGCGACCGGTACTTGAGCTCGACCGGCTCCCCCACCCGTACCCGCACGACCGGTGGGTTCGTGACGTTCCAGATGCGGGGCAACCGCTCGGAGCGGGGCCACACGGCCTCGGTGCCCCAGAGCCCGATGGGGACGACGGGCACCTTGGTCATGGCCGCCAGGCGCGCCGCCCCCCACCGCCCCGTCAGCTCCGGCTCGAAGAACGCCCGCCCGCGGGGGATCGTCCCCTGCGGCAGGATGGCCACGAGCTCGCCGCTGGCGAGGGCGCCCGCCGCCTCGACCAGGGGTTCGTCCGACCCGCTGGTCCGGTCGACGCGGATGCCGCCGAGCGCCCGAGCCACCTGGCCCACGACCGGGGCGTCGAACACCTCGCGCTTGCCGAGGAAGCGCACGGCGCGACCCCGGCGCGCGAAGGTGACCCCGAGGGCGACCGGGTCGAAGTAGCTGCGGTGGTTGGCGACGATGATGGCCGGGCCTGCGTCGGGCAGGCGGTCGACGCCGTCGATGTCGAAGCGCACCCACGGCGCCAGCTCGGGTCGCACCACCAGCTGCACGACGCGCTGCGGCTCGACGTTGAGCACCGGGACCTTGGGCACGCCCGCCGGCACGTCGAGGTGCACGACCGGCCACCGTCGCACCGTGGCGAGGGCGAGCAGCCGGGCGTCCGGGTTGACGGCGACGGGGTGCGCGACCGCTCCGAGCAGGGGGTTGTCGTAGTAGGAGTCGCTGTAGGCGTAGCTCTCGTCGAGCGCGACGCCGTGGGCGGCCGCCCACGCGCGCACCGCTCGCAGCTTGCCCTTGCCCCACACGAACTCGCCGTCGATGGTGCCGTCGTAGCGGCCGTCGCCGTCGACGCCGTACCGCGTGGCCACCACGTCGTCGAAGCCCAACCGCTCGGCGAGGGGGCGGATCATGTCGTCGGGCGTCGTGGTGGCGAGGACGAGCGGGCGACCGGCGGCGCGGTGGCCATCGATGATCGGGCGGGCGAACGGCTGGACGGCCTCGGCGAGCTGGTCGGCGGCGAGGTTGCCGGCGTCGAGCACCTGGTCTCGCCGCCACCCCTTCGCGAACCGGGCGGCCTGCCTGGTGAGCATCATCGACGGCCGCGTCTCGCCCACCAGGTCGAAGAACCGGTACACGAGCCCCTCACCGGGCAGGGGCCGGCCCGAGATCACCCCGGCGTCTCGCAGGGCGTGGCTGAGCACGGGCCCGCTCGCCCCGCGGAGCAGCGTGCGATCGAGATCGAAGATGGCGGCGGCGGTCATCGCCGGGAACGGTACCCCGCCGCCGTGCGTGGTCTCGTCGGCCGAAAACGAGAGGAGCCGACCGCGGGTGGATCGGTCGGCTCCTGGCAGGTGCTGCGCATCGAGAGGGGGGATCCGTCAGCGGCACACTGTCTGATGAGCGGAACGGTGGGGGGTCCCGTCTGCCGCTCGTTGTCGAGGACAGTGTGCAGCCGCATCGGCAATTCGTCAAACAGTTGTTACCGATAGCTGTCATCATTGTGAGCGATGGATCTCCGCCAGCTCGCCGCCCTCACGGCGGTCGCCGAAGCAGGGTCGTTCTCGGCCGCCGCCCGGCGGCTCCACACCGTCCAGTCCAACGTGTCGACCCACATCGCCCGCCTCGAGCGCGACCTCGGCGCCAGCCTGGTCGACCGCGCGACCGGGGAGCTGACCGAGGAGGGCGAGGTCGTGCTCGCGCGGGCACGCCGGATCCACCACGAGATCGAGTCGCTCCGGTCAGACGTGGAATCGATGCTGCACGAGGTGTCCGGCACGGTCCGCCTCGGCTGCATCGGCACCACCGGCCGCTGGCTGGTCCCCCGCCTGCTCGCGCTCATGGCCGAGCGCCACCCCCAGGTCCACGTGGTCATCATCGACGCCACCACGACCTCGCTCATACCGCAGGTCGTGGCCGACACGCTCGACCTGGCCGTCATCAACCTGCCGACCGCCGAGCACGAGCTCACCACCGAGCCGCTCTTCGACGAGGACCGCATCATCCTGGCACCCCTCGGCCATCCTCTCGCCGCGCAGGCGCGCGTCGCGCTGTCCGACCTCGGCGAGCACGAGCTGCTCCTCGAGCCGGTGGGCACCGCCTTCCGCGACCAGCTCGACGACCAGGCCGCCCGCATCGGCCTGGAGATGCGGGCCCTGGCCGAGATCGACGGCATCCGCCTCCTGACCTCCCTTGCGTTCGAGGGGTTCGGTCCCGCCATGGTGCCCACCACGGCGGCGCCCCCGTGGATCGAGCGAGCGTGCCGGCGGGTGGCGGTCGACGGCCTCGCTCCCCGATCGGTCGGGCTGGCCCTGCCCCGCCGTGGCCGGCCGTCCGCGCCGGCGCGGGCGGTGCGCGCCGCCATCCGGGACCTGGTCATGGCATCCCGGCAGGACGGCGTCCACCCGACGCCCGACGCCCGAGGGTCCACCGACCCCCGGTCGCGGCACTAGCGTTGGACCGGAGACGACCGGAGACCACCGGAGACGACCGGAGAAGAAGGAGCACCGCCCCCGTGCCCGAGAGCATCACGATCACCGACAACCGCACCGGCGAGTCGGTCGAGGTCCCGATCGCGGATGGGGGCGTCGACGCCGGCGAGTGGCGCAAGCTCCTACCGAACGTCTGGTTCTACGACGAGGCGCTCATGACCACGGCGGCGACCCGCAGCGCCATCACCGAGATCGACGGTGACGCCGGCATCCTGCGCTATCGCGGCTATCCCATCGAGCAGCTGGCCGAGAGCTCCACCTACCTCGAGGTCGCCTACCTCCTCATCCACGGCGAGCTCCCCACCGCCGAGCAGTACGAGCCGTGGGTGCGCGACATCACCTACCACACGTTCATCCACGAGAACGTACGCAAGCGCTTCCTCGAAGGGTTCCACCACGACGCCCACCCCATGGGCATGCTGGTCTCCGCGGTGGCCGCGCTGTCGACCTTCTACCCCGGCGCGAAGGACATCGGCGACCCCGACGTCCGCTACAAGCAGATCGTCCGGCTGATCGCCAAGATGCCCACGCTGGCGGCTGCGTGCCACCGGTTCAGCGTCGGCATGCCGTTCGTCTACCCCGACAACTCCCTCAGCTTCAGCGCCAACTTCCTTTCGATGCTGTGGAAGGTCGCCGAGCCCCGCTACGACGCCAACCCGGCGCTCGCCCACGCGCTCGACGTGCTGTTCATCCTCCACGCCGACCACGAGCAGAACTGCGGCACGACCGCCATGCGCACGGTCGCGTCGGCCCACGCCGACCCCTACGTCTGCGTGGCCGCGTCCTCCGCCGCGCTCTACGGCCCGCGGCACGGCGGCGCCAACGAGGCCGTCATCAGGATGCTGAACGAGATCGGCTCGGTCGACGCCGTGGACGACTACGTCAAGCTGGTCAAGCGGGGCGAGGTCAAGCTGCAGGGCTTCGGCCACCGCGTCTACAAGAACTACGACCCCCGGGCGAAGATCATCAAGAAGACCGCCGACGAGGTGTTCGACATCACCGGGCGCAACCCCCTGCTCGACATCGCGCTCAAGCTCGAGGACGTGGCGCTCTCCGACGAGTACTTCACCTCTCGCCGGCTCTACCCCAACGTCGACTTCTACTCGGGGCTGATCTACCAGGCCATGGGCTTCCCGACGGCGATGTTCACCGTCCTGTTCGCCATCCCGCGGGTGTCCGGTTGGCTCGCCCACTGGGTCGAGCTGCTCGAGCAGGACCAGAAGATCGCGCGACCCCGCCAGCTCTACATCGGTGCCGGCGAACGCTCGTACGTCCCCATGGCCGACCGCGGCTGAGCGGGCACGCGCGTGCACGCGGTCACCATCACCGACGGCGCCATCGCCTGGCAGCACCAGCCCGACCCCGTCCCCGGCACCGGCGAGCTGCTGGTGCAGGTGCGCGCGGCGGGGGTGTGCCGGGGCGACCTGATGCAGCGCGACGGCATGTACCCGCCGCCCCCGGGGACCACACCACCCGAGCTCCCCGGGTTGGAGACGGCCGGCGAGGTGGTCGGCGTCGGGCACGGCGTGCGCCGGTTCGCCCCCGGTGATCGCGTCATGGCGGTGGTGACCGGCGCCGGTCAGGCCGAGCTCGCGGTCGTGCCCGAGATGGTGGCGATGCCCGTGCCCGACGGCACGTCGTGGCCGCAGGCGGGCGGGTTCCCGGAGAACTACACGACGGCCCACGATGCGCTCTTCAGCCAGTGCGAGCTGGCCATGGGCGAGCGCGTGGGCATCCACGGCGCCGCCGGCGGGGTGGGCACCGCCGCGGTCGAGCTGGCCGTCGCGGCGGGGTGCGACGTCATCGCCACGGTGCGCAACGAGGCATCCCGGTCCGGTGTCGCCGCACTGGGGGCCACCGCCATCGCCCCCGCCGACTTCGGCGACCACGGGCCGTACGACGTGATCCTCGAGCTGGTGGGGGCCGACAACATGCCCGCCAACCTGCGGGCACTCGCCACCGGCGGGCGCATCGCCGTCATCGGGGTGGGCGCCGGGTTCAACGCCGAGATCAACCTGCTCGCGCTCATGGGGGCCCGCGGCCGCATCCACGGCTCCACGCTGCGGGCCCGGGCCCTCGAGGACAAGGCCGCGGCCGCCAGGCATGTCGAGAAGCACGTGCTGCCGCTGCTCGCCCGTGGTGCCCTGTCGGTGCCGATCGCCGCCACCTATCCGCTCGCCGACGCGCCGAAGGCGTACGAGCACTTCGCCGCCGGCGGCAAGCTGGGCAAGATCGTCCTCGTGGCCGACTGACGCAGACGACCGACGTCCACACGCCGGGGCCGGCGCGCGCTCAGCCGCTCTCGGCCGGCGGCGCCGCGGCCTCCGGCAAGGGGATGACCGTCGCCGCTGCCTGCACCGCATCATCGACCGTGAACCACACCGAGAGGTGATCGTCGGCCTCGTCGACCAGCAGCTCGACCTCGGCACCTGCGTCGATGCCGGGCCCGTACTCCATCACGGCTCGGTGCGGGCGGCCGATCAGCGCGTGGGCGAAGGCCGTGCCCGGCTCCACCTGCTCCTCGACGGCCGCCCAGTAGGCGGCGTTGTTGACGTGCCCGATCAGGTCGATGTCGACGGCACGCAGCGGCCACGGCTGGGCGGCCGCGCCGACCGGCGGGTCGCCCAGCCACAGGCGACTCGACACCTTGCGGCCTCCGGCGGCGTCGCCGTACGTGTCGACGAAGCGCGGGCTGAGGCGGATCGGGGTCATGGTCGCCACGTCGACCTGCACCCACAGCGTGGTGATCTCGATGTGGCCGCCCCGGTCGCCGACGATCGACATGCGGCGCTCGGCCCAGCGGCTGCCGAGCCCGCCGCACCAGGTCGCCATGTCGACCCACTCGCCCCAGCGAGGCGGCGTCATCACGTCGATGACGGCCCGCCGCACCACCCAGGTGATGGCGTCGTCGTCGATGCCGCTGTCGGCCGTGTCGTCGTTGCCGAGGTCCTGGAGGTAGCGGGCGCACGAGTCGAGGCGCAGCCGGCCGGAGGGGTCGGCGTCGGCGAGGCGCACCCGCCGGCCTCGGCGGAAGACCCTTCCCTGGGCGGGCAGCGGCACGAGCGGTTCGTCGATCACGGGCCGGTTCTAGTGCAGATCGCGATCGCCGGTCACCGCCCGCGTCCCCGAGCTGGAGCCCTGGCCGCGGTGGGTCCTCAGACGGGCGGGTCGAGGCGCAGGCGGAAGCCGCGCAGCCACAGGCCCGGCTCGCCCTCCCAGTCGATCGACGGGTCGCGCTCGAAGCCCAGCCGCACGTACAGCCGGTGGGCCGTGGCCATGCGGTCGGTCGAGTGCAGCACGATCTGCCGCCGACCCGCGGCCCGGGCCCGCTCGATGCAGGCCTGCGTGAGTGCTTCGCCGACGCCCCGCCCCTGAGCGCCGGCGGCGACCGCCAGCATGCGGATGCCGGCGGCGTCGGGCTCGGTGAACTCGGCCGACGGCGACGACCGGTCGGGAACGTACGTGACCCCACCGACCACAGCGCCGCCTGCCTGCTCGTCGACCGCCACCAGCACGTCGGCGCCGGCGGCCCGACCGGCGACGTCGCGCAGCTCGTCCGCGTAGTCGCTCTGCAGCGTGCCTGGGTCGACCCGAGCGTAGGCGGCCACCGTCAGCTCGCCGAGCGCCGCGTGCTCGGACGGGCGGACCAAGCGGACCTGCACCGATGCCATCGCCGTGCACCGTACCGTCCCGACTCGCGCCGTCCGCCCCCGCTTGGCTACCGTCGCCCGCCATGGATCTCGCGCTGTCCCCCGAGCTGCTGGCACTGCGCGACGAGGCCCTCGAGGTCGGCCTCGCCGCCGCCGAGCGGGCCGACGTCCCCGAGGACACGTGGATCACCGGTCACGACCGCGCCTTCGCCGAGGAGCTCGGTGCCCGGGGCTGGTTGGGCATGACCTGGCCCGTCGAGCACGGAGGCGGCGGGCGCGACGTCCTCGAGCGGTTCGTCGTGTTCGAGGCCCTCATCAGCGTGGGCGCGCCCATCGCCGCCTCGTGGTTCGCCGACCGGCAGATGGGCCCGAGCCTGCTGCAGTTCGGCACCGACGAGCAGCGGGCCCGCTGGCTGCCCGGCATCGTCGCGGGGACGTCGATGTGGTGCATCGGCATGAGCGAGCCCGACGCCGGCTCCAACGTGGCGGGCATCCGCACCCGGGCCGAGCGCGACGGCGACGAGTGGGTGGTCAACGGCCAGAAGATCTGGACCTCCGGTGCGTTCGACGCCGACTGGTGCTACCTCATCGCCCGCACCGACCCCGCCGCCCGGCCCCACGAGGGCCTGTCCGAGTTCATCGTCGACATGCGCGCGCCGGGCGTCTCCGTCAAGCCGATCCTCGACATGACCGGCAGCCGCCACTTCTGCGAGGTGTTCTTCGAGGACGTGCGGGTGCCCGCCACGCACCTCGTGGGCGAGCTCAACGGGTCGTTCCGCCAGGTGATGCGCCAGATGGAGCACGAGCGGGGCGGGATCGACCGCCTGGTCTCCAACCGCCGGCTCTACGACGACGTCCGCCCGCTGGCCGACGCGGCCGACCCGCTTGTCCGCCAGGAGATCGCCGCCATCGAGACCGGCTACCGCATCGGTCGCCTGCTCGTGCTGCGCGAGACGCTGGGTCAGGCGCCCCGCCAGTTCTCCGCCGCGACCAAGACCTTCTGCACCGAGCTGGAGCAGCGCATCGCCAACTTCTGCGGGCGGGTGCTCGGGCCCCGCACGCTGCTGGACGAGCCGGGCCTCGCCCACCGGGTCAGCCGCAACATCTGCTATGCCCCCGGCTACACGATCATGGGCGGCACCACCCAGATCCTGCGCAACATCCTGGGCGAGCGCACCCTGGGCCTGCCCCGCGAGCCCCGGCCGGCCTGATCGGGCGCCCCACCTCTCCGGCGTTCCGGGCCCTCACGGTGCCCGCGCTCCGGGCGCTCCGATGCGCTGGGCGAGCGTGCGGTCAGAGGCGGCGCACGGGGGGCAACGGGTCGCGGTCGACCGGTGCCACCGTCACCTTGGCGTCGACGATGGCCGCGGCCTCCGGCGACACGATGACCGGGTTCAGCTCGATGCTCGCGATCTCGGGGGCCTCGTCGACGAGGACGCCCACGCGGAGCAGCAGGTCCTCGAGGTGGGCGCGCGCCGGGGCGTCGAGCAGGGCACCGAGGTCGAGCCCGGCGACGAACCGCCGGGCCTCGAGGTCGGTGAGCGGGAGCACGTGGACCTGCGCAACAGCGAGCTCGGTGGCGACCCCGCCGGGCCCGACTGTGAGGACGGGACCGACCATCGGACTGTCGGCCACGCCGATGGCCACGTCGACCCCCGGTTCGACCATCTGCTGCACCACCACCGGCCAGACGGCGTCGCCGAGTGCGTGGGCCATGCGGGTCAGCGTGGCCCGCAGCTCGGCCTCGTCGTGCACGTCGAGCGCGACACCGCCGGCCTCGGTCTTGGCCAGCCGGCTGCGCCCCACCGACTTCACCGCCACCGGATACCCCACGTCGGCGGCCGCCGCGACCGTGGCGGCGACGTCGGGCGCGACCCGTGACGCCGCCATCGGCAACCCCGCGGCGAACAGCAGGTCGGCCGCGGCGCCGGTGGGGAGCTGACCCTCGTGCCCGCCGGCGATCGCGGCGGTGGCGTGACGGCGGGCCTCGTCGGGCGCGGCGCCGGCGGGGACGACCCTGTCGCCCTCGGGCGCGGCGCGCCAGCGGGCGTAGCGCGTGACGCGACCGAGCGCGTACGCCGCGTCGTCCGGGAAGTCGAAGACGGGCACCTCGGCGGCGCCCGGAGGCCGGATCGTGGTGGGATGGGGCCCGAACACGCACGCCACCAGCGTCTTGCCCGGCTGGCGGGACCGGGCAGCTGCGATGGCCGCCACCAGGTCGGACGTCGGCTGCCGGGGCGCAGGCGCGCAGACCACGAGCGCGCTGTCGACGCCGTCGTCGGCCAGCACCGCCTCGAGGGCCCGCGTGAGGTCGTCGCCTCCCGCCTCGAAGCCCAGGTCGACGGTGCTGGCCCGCAACCGGGCGCCGCTGCCGCCCTCGCCTCCCACGGCGTCGTGCACGCCCTCGCCCACGGTGGCCAGCGTCAGGCCGGCGTCGACGCAGGCGTCGGCGGCCAGTGCGAGCGACCCGCCGCCGTTGCCGACGAGCGCGACCCTGCGTCCCTCGGGGAGCGGCTGGCAGGCCAGCACGCGGGCGACGTCGAGCTGCTGGGCGAGCGTGTCGACCCGGATGATGCCGGTCTGCTCGACCAGGGCCTGCAGCGTGTCGGCGTTCAGCTCGCCCCCCTCGTCGGGGTAGGCCCGGGCCGCTCCCCCGCTCTTCACCGCCACGATGGGCTTGGTGCGCGACAGGGCGCGGGCGATGCGGCTGAACTTGCGGGCGTTGCCGAACGACTCGAGGTAGAGCAGGACCAGCTCGGTGCGGTCGTCGTCGGCCCAGAACTGCAACAGGTCGTTGGCGGACACGTCGGCCCGGTTGCCGATGGCGGCGAACGACGAGGCGCCCAACCCGGCCTCGCCGATGCGCTCGAGCAGGGCGCCGCCGATGGTGCCCGACTCGGAGAGCAGCGCCACCGGGCCGGGCCGGGGGTCGGGCGTGGCGAACGTGGCGTGCAGCCGGATGGCGGGATCGGTGTTGATGACGCCCAGGCAGTTGGGCCCGAGCAACCGGACGCCGAAGCGCCGGGCCGCCCGCAACGTGGCGGCCGACAGCGCCGCTCCCTCGGGCCCGGACTCGGCGAAGCCGGCGGAGATGACGATCACCGCCTTGACGCCCTTGCGCCCGCACTCCTCGACGATGCCCGGCACCTCGACGGCCGGCACGACCACGATGGCCAGGTCGACGGGCCCTGCGACGTCGCCGATCGACGGAACGGCCGGCACGCCGCCCACGTGGTCGGCATGCGGGTTGACGGGGTGGACGGGCACGTTCACGTCGTGCACCAGCAGGTTGCGCAGCACGGCATGGCCGACGCCGTGGCGGTCGCGCCCCGCGCCGACGACCGCCACCGAGCCCGGCGCCAGCAGCAGGCGCACGGCCTCGGCCTCGGCTCGCTGGGCGCGCGACTCGATGGCGGCCATGGCGTCGGGCGTCGGCTGGAGGTCGAGATGCACCTCGATGACCCCCTCCTCGAAGGTGCTGCGCACCTGGAAGCCCGCCGCCCGGAACACGCCCACCATGCGCTGGTTGGTCGGCAGCACGGTGGCGGTGAACGCGCTGATGCCGGCCCGGCGGGCCGCCTCGGCCAGGTACTCGAGCAGCAGGGTGGCCATGCCGCGTCCCCGGTGGGCGTCGTCGACGAAGAAGGCGACCTCGGCCTCGGACCGCAGTGGCCACCTGTCGTAGCGGGCGACCCCGATCATGACGTCGTCGCGCAGGGCGACGAACGCCATGCGGTCGACGTAGTCGACGTTGGTGAGGTGGGCGACCTCGTCGTCGGTCAGCTGGGGGTGGGGCGTGAAGTAGCGGAAGTAGATGCTCTCGGGCGACTGGCGGCCGTGGAAGTCGACGATGCGGTCGGCGTCGTCGGGGCGGATGGGCCGGATGCGCACCGTGCCCCCGTCGGACAGCACGACGTCCGCGTCCCACTCCGCCGGGTAGCCGGGCGGGAGGGGCACCTCGGCGGTGGGGATCGGGTCGTCCACCGGGCCGAGGGTAACGGCGTCGCCACGTGTCGGGGATCACCTCGCGACGGGGGTCGGTGATCGAGCAGCCCTCGACCTGCGCGCTACCGTTCGTCCCGTGCGTCGCCCGGCTCGCGACGCGGCGGAAGGAGCCCCGGTGAAGCGCACGCCCACAGCACTGATCGCGCTCGGTCTCGTGACGGCGTCGATGGTCGCGTGCGCCCGCGAGGCCGACGAGCCCGCCCTCACGAACGGGCTCGGCCAGGGCTCGACGCCTCCCCTCAGCTCGGAGGACCCGGCCGTCGTCGCCGACCGGGCGGTCGCCGACGTGTCCGCCTACTGGGAGCAGACCTACCCCGATGTGTACGGCGACACGTTCGAGCCGGTGGCCGGCTTCCACCCCTACGG
>JAFGPU010000441.1 GCA_016936035.1 Acidimicrobiales bacterium | reverse complement strand
GGCACGCCCTGGGCGACGGCCTGGTCGATGATGTTCACCGACTCCTCGGCCAGGCGGTACACGTTCGACTCGCGGCTGCGGAAGTCACCGCCCTTGACCGTGTCGTAGAAGAGGCGGAACACGGAGTCGCCGTCGCTCTTGTAGTTCTTGGCCGCGTTGATGCCGCCCTGCGCGGCGATGGAGTGCGCCCGGCGGGGGCTGTCGTGGTAGGTGAAGACCTTGACGTTGTAGCCCTGCTCGCCCAACGTGGCCGCCGCCGAGGCGCCCGCCAGGCCGGAGCCGACCACGATGACGTCGAACTTGCGGCGGTTGTTGGGCGCCACGAGCTTCATGTCGAAGCGGTGCTGGGTCCACCGGTCCTCGATGGGGCCCCCGGGGGCGTGGCTGTTCAGCTCGCCGATCATCAGTCGTCGCCACCTTCCGCGTACAGCTCGCAGGTTTCGATGGTGTCGCCGGACACGGCGCAGTCGGGGTTGTCGTCGGCGCTGACGACGCCCGTCAGCACGGCGATGGGGAAGCTGAGGTTGCCGATCATCACGATGGCGGCGAACCCGATCGCGAAGCCCCGCCGCCACGAGTTCCAGCGGGGGTTGTTGAGCCCCAGGCTCTGGAACATCGACCAGGCGCCGTGGAACAGGTGGATGCCCAGCGCGATGTTGGCGACGATGTAGATGGCCGACACGGCGGGCCGTTCGAAGCTGGCGACCAGGTTGCGGTACACGTCGCCCCGGACGAAGTCGGGGTTGACGGTGCCCCAGGTGAGGTCGGCCAGGTGCCAGATGACGAACAGGGCGATGACGACGCCGGTCATGCGCATCGACCGGCTGGCGGCGGTGGCGGCCTGGTAATCGCGCTTGGAGACGTAGCCGCCCTCGGCCCGCGCCCGGCGGTTCATGCGGGTGAGGCCGTAGGCGGCGTGGATGTGTAACACGAACGCGGCGGTCAGCCCGATGCGCAGCAGCCACAGGGTGACCGTGCGGGGCAGGATCGGGACCAGCAGGTCGCGCAGGAACTCGCCGTAGTGGTTGATGTCCTCGGCGCCCATGTACACCTTGAGGTTGCCCACCATGTGGGCGAACACGTACCCCATCAACATGATGCCGGTGAGCGCCATGACCCACTTCTTGCCGACAGCCGAGCGGTAGAACTCGACTGGCCAAGGAGCGGGACGGCGGCTCTGCCGGTGCACCGGGGCGACGGTCTGTCGCTCCATCGTCTGCATCGCTCGTTCAGCCTCCTGGAACGGGGCTCGATACCGTCCGGCCGGAGACCGTAGTCCCAACGCTGGGACGGCCAGGAATTGCGCCTGCCCGACCGGGGGCCGTCCCCAGTGTGCCCGATCGTGCTGGTCGGCAGGCCCGGGGCGGCGGGCGACGCGGGTGTGTCCGGCGGGCGACGATCGTGTTCCAGGTGAGCGACAGCGCTCACCCAGCGTGTCCCCGGCGGCTGCGCCACGTGATGCGGTCCATCCGCCAGATGCGCTGGGTACCGGTCTCGCCCGGCGCCTCGACCGGGCGGGCGACGTCGTGCACGTGGGCGAAGCCGAGCTTCGCCGGAATGCGCCCGCTCGTGGGGTTCGCGACGTCGTGGTGGATCTCGACGTGGGTGACGCCCGGCATCGTGAAGGCCATGTCGGTCATCGCCCGGGCAGCCGCGGTGGCGTAGCCGTGGCCGGTCTCGCCGACCCGCACCCAGTACCCGATCTCCTGCCCGCCGGGGCCGATGCGCTGGTGCAGCCCGCACCCGCCGACGACCCGCTCGTCCACGAACATGCCGCACATGCGATCGCCGGCGTCCCACAGCCGCGCCCAGCCGCCGACCATCTCGACCCGGGCCGCCAGGGCGAGGGGTTCGTTGGCGACCCACGGCATCCAGGGCCGGAGGTGCTCGATGCTCTCGAGGACCGCCTCGTGCAGCGCCGGTGCGTCCTCGGTCCGCCACTGGCGGACCACGAGCCGGTCGGTGGTCGCCGGGTCTGGCACGCCCTGATTCTGCCCGGGGCGGGCGCCCTCAGGCGTACCGGGCCTCGTCGCCGTTGGTCACGATGTCACCGCCGGGCAGGCGCAGCTCGAGGTCGAGGGAGAGCGCGCCGGCGACATCGGGTGCGAGGGCCGGCACCACCGCCTGGATCGTGCCCACCCGCACGCAGGCGTCGGCGTCGACCGTGCCACGCCAGCGCCACGTGTGGTCGCCGCCGGGCCACCGCAGCGTGGCGGCGACCTCGGCCTGGTCGAGCGGGGTGCGCAGGTCGGAGACCACGTGAACGTCGAGGGCGAGCGCGTCACCGCCGGTCACGGTGGCAGGCAGCCGGTCGGCGACCACGATCACCGGCCGGCACGCGGCCCGCAGCGCCTCGAACCCCAGCTTGGGGCGGCGGTCGTGGTCGAGGACCGACCACGTGATGCCCGGGTGGCCGTCGGCGAACAGGAAGTGGGCGAACCCACCCGTGGGCCGGTACTTGAGCCGGCGCAGCTCCTCGACGTGCCGCCGGACGAGGGTGGCCTGGTAGCGCTGGGTGGCGTCACGCCAGCCGGCGAAGGTGGCGTAGCCGTCGGGCGGCACCCGCTTGTCGAACACCGGCTTCTGCAGCGAGTGCCGGGCCTCGAGGCGGTCCCAGTCCAGGTCGGGCCACCGGTGGGGCTCGGCGAACGCCGCGCCGGGGCCGGATGGCACGGCCTGGGCGCCGAACTCGGTGACGAACCGCACCATGCGCGGCACCCGGCGGGCGAACGTGGGCAGGTCGCGCTCGTCGCCCATGTACCAGCCGAAGTAGAGGTGGCTGTCGGTGCCGTCGAGCTGGGGCAGGTGGGGGGTGACGCCCGAGTGGGCGACGACCGGCCGTGAGCTGTCGGCCTTGTGGAGCGCGCGCTTGATCGACGCGTCGAGCACGCTCTTGTTCCAGGTCGGCAGCTGCTGCTCGGCGGTCATGCGGGCGGCGAAGGCGACCGTGCTGGACAGCGAGCTGGTGACCTGGTCGGCGCCGTCCATCGACATCGGCTCGTTGTGCCCGCACCACACGGCGACGGACGGGTGGTGGCCGAGCAGGTCGACCATCGCCCGCGCCTGGCGGGCCGCCTCCTTGCGGATGCCGCGGGCGTATGCCCACTGCAGCGGCATGTCCTGCCACAGCAGGACGCCGCGCTCGTCGGCGGCGTCGTAGACCTCGGGCCTGGTGACGTGGGCGTGGACCCGCAGCAGGTCGAGGCCGGCGTCGGTGGCCAGCTCGACGTCGCGCCGCAGCTCGTCCGGCGTCGCCTCGCCCAATGCCATGCGGGTGGGCCCCAGGTTCGAGCCCTTGAGGAACAGCCGCTCGCCGTTGATCGAGGCGATCCACCGCCGCAGGCGAACGGAGCGCAGGCCGGTGCGCAGCCGGCGCTCGTCGCTGACGAGCCCGGGCCGGTCGCGCGGTGCGTCGACGGCGTCGGGCTCGTCGCCGTCGCCGGTCAAGACGACGGCGACGCGCACGGCGTGGAGAACCGCGTCGCCCAGCGCCCGTGGCCACCACAGGGCCGGGCGCTCGACGGTGACCGACCAGTTGACCTCGTTGGGGCCGGTGGCGAGCGGTTGGTCGGCCTCGTGGTCGAGGTCGCCCACCTCGGTGCGCAACCGCACCCGGCGGGGACCGTCGCTGTCGAGCACGGCCCGCAGCGACAGGACGGCGCGCTCCGGGTTGGCCTCGGTGCACACGACCCGCAGCGTGGCGATGCGCACCGGGCCGGTCTCGGTCAGGCGGACGGGTCGCCAGATGCCCCCCGGGTTC
Organism: Acidimicrobiales bacterium; assembly: GCA_016936035.1. Classification (GTDB taxonomy): domain Bacteria; phylum Actinomycetota; class Acidimicrobiia; order Acidimicrobiales; family VFJN01; genus ZC4RG19. Next base: position 3,345 of record JAFGPU010000441.1, on the reverse strand, counting down.
CACCGGGGGTCGAGGCAGTCCCAGTGCTGGAAGACACCGGTGATGTTGCGCTTGGCGGTCGTGGTGCGCTGGGGGGTGCACGTGACCTCGACGGCGAGGGTGTGGGCCGAGCGGTCGTGCAGGGCCTCGGTGACCTCGAACGTGTGCGGGAAGAAGTAGCCCTCGGTGTCGCCCAGGTAGCCGCCGTCGAGCCAGACGTCACCCTGGTAGAAGAGCCCGTCGAAGGTCAGCCACGCCCGTCGCCCCGGGGCCGGGGCGGCGGCGTCGAACCGGCAGCGGTGCAGCAGCGGGCCGTCGCTGGCGGCGAACGGCGGTGAGGAGCGCCAGTGGCCGGGGACGTCGATCGGGTGCCAGGCGGCATCGTCGAAGTCGTGTTCGGTGTACGAGCGCCGCAGGTGGTCGTCGGCGGCGGCCGCGCGCCAACCGCCGGTGAGCTCGCGATCGTTCACTGGCGCCGCCTCATCGTGGCGTGCAGGCTAGTGCCCTGCCCCACGCGTGCCGGGCCGTCCCTCACCGCGAGACGGACGCGTGCGGGTCGCCGTCGGGGCGCAGCCAACCGGTCGCCCGCCAGGCCAGCTCGAGCAGGCCGGCGGCCGCCGCCGCGATGGCCACCGCCCCCACCGTGATCTCGGGTGGCGGCAGGTTCAGAGCGAAGAAGTGCCGTGACCAGGGCACCAGCAGGACCAGCAGGAACAGCCCGGCCATCGCCGCCTCGAGGCCGAGGCGCCAGGCGTCGGTGGGTCGGGCCAGGATGGCGAGCACCCACAGGGCCACGACGAACAGCGTGATCGTGGCGGTGGTGCGCGCCTCGATCTGCGCCACCCCCTGCGACCTGGCCAGGCCGTAGGCGCTCATGGTGGCGACGGCGGCCAGGGTGCCGCCGGGCACGGCGAACCGGAGCACCCGCCCCACGAAGCCGGGCACCGCCCGCCGGTCGTTGGGCGCGAGCGCCAGGAAGAACGCGGGGATGCCGATCGTCAGGCTCGACACGATGGTCAGGTGGCGGGGCAGGAACGGGAAGGGCACGTGCAGCACCCCGACCGACAGGGCGAGCAGCGTCGCGTACACGGTCTTGGTGACGAACAGGTTGGCGACCCGCTCGACGTTCGCGATGACCCGCCGTCCCTCGGCGAGCACGGGCGGCAGGCCGGCGAAGTCGGAGTCGAGCAGCACCACGGGTGCGACCGAGCGGCTGACCGCCGCCCCCGAGCCCATGGCGACGCCGAGGTCGGCCTCCTTGAGGGCCAGCACGTCGTTCACGCCGTCGCCGGTCATCGCCACGGTGCGCCCGCGGGCCTGCAGCGCCCGCACCATCGCCTGCTTCTGTTGCGGCCCGACCCGGCCGAACACCGCCGTGCCCTCGACCAGGTCGGCCAGCTCGTCGGGGTCGTCCGGCAGCCGCCGCGCGTCGTGGGGGGCCGTGCCCGGGTCGATGCCGACCCGCGCGGCCACGGCGCCCACCGTGCGGGGGTCGTCGCCCGACATCACCTTGACGGTCACGTCCTGGGCCGCGAAGTAGTCGAGGGTGGCGCGGGCGTTGGGCCGCACCCGCTCCTCGATGGCCACCAGCGCGACGGGCGCGGCTCGGACCGGTCCGTCGTGCTCGGGTCGGCCCCGGGTGCGCCCGAGCAGCAGCACGCGCCGGCCCCGACGTGACTGGGCGTCGACCAGCCCGGCCGCGTCGCGGGCGCGCCGGTCGGCGCGGTCCGCGCTGCCACCGGCCGCACCGTCGGGGGGACGGTCGAGCATCACGCTCGGGGCGCCGATGACCCAGTCGCCGTGGTCGCCGAAGCCCGCCCCGGAGTAGCGGCGGGCCGACGAGAACGCGACCCGCCAGGTGGGCGCCCACCCCGGCGACGGGCAGGCGGCCGCCAGCGCCCGACCGCTGGCGTTCGGCTCCGGGTCGGCCGCCGCCAGCGCCCCGAGCGCGGCGGCCACCTCGTCCGGGTCGGCGCCCTCCAGGGGCACGACCTCGGTGACCTCGAGGTCGGGCTCGGTGATGGTGCCGGTCTTGTCGGTGCACACCACGTCGACGCGGGCCAGTCCCTCGATGGCTGCAAGCTCCTGCACCAGCACGTTGCGCCGGCTCAGGCGCAGCACCCCCGCGGTGAACGCGATGCTGGTGAGCAGCACCAGGCCCTCGGGGATCATCGCCCCGATGCCGGCGACCGTGCCCCGGATCGCGCCGGGCAGCGACGTGTTCGACCGCATCTGGCTGATGATGAGCAGCGTGGCGGTGGGCACGATCGCCCAGGTGACGAGGCCCAGGATCTGGTCGATGCCCCGGCGCAGCTCGGACCGCACCAGCGAGAACTGCCGGGCCTCGGCGGCGATCTGGTTGGCGTAGCTGTCGGGGCCCACCCGGTCGGCCCGGTACCAGCCCTGGCCCGCGGTCACGAAGCTGCCCGAGAGCACCTGGTCGTCGGGGTGCTTCTCGAGGGGCACCGACTCGCCCGACAGCAGCGACTCGTCCACCTCGAGCCCGTCGGCGGTGAGGACCGCGCCGTCGGCGACGATCTGGGTGCCCTGGGCCAGTTCGATGACGTCGCCGTCGACCACGTCACCGACGGCGATCTGCCGCCGCTCGCCGTTGCGGGCCACGACGACGACGGGGGCGGTGAGCAGGGTCAGCCGGTCGAGGGTCCGCTTGGCCTTCCACTCCTGGTAGATGCCGATGCCCGTGTTGGTGACCAGCACGATGCCGAACAGCGCGTCCTGGAGCGGGCCCACGGTGAGGATGACGACGAGCAGCGTGCCGAGGATCGCGTTGAAGCGCGTGAGGACGTTGGCCCGCACGATCATCCACAGCGAGCGGCTGGTGCCGTCGGGCGCGCGGTTGACCCGCCCGTCGGCGACCCGGGTGGCCACCTCCGCGTCGGTCAGACCCGGGGGGTGCCGGGCCGTGAGTGGGGGAGCGCTCACGGCGGCAGGCTACCGACGCCCCGATCCGCCATCCCGGCTTTATCCCGGCGGGATCGTCCGTGGCACCGACCCGCACGGCAGGAGGCGGGCCGGCCGCCGGCAGCGGGCGCCCCCTGGTCGGATCGTCGTTCCCACCTCGCGTCCGGCCGGGTCGGGGATAGGTTGGCGCGCATGTCGGACGCAACTCGGCCCGCGACGCTGGGCGAGCTCCGGGCGTCGGGGTGGGCCTCGGTACCCGTCAAGGACGAGATCCGCCGCAACGCGGTGGCCCGCATCGCCGGGGGCGAGCAGCTCATCCCGTCGGTCCTCGGCTACGACGACACGGTGCTCCCCCAGCTCGAGAACGCGGTGCTCGCCGGGCACGACGTCATCTTCCTGGGCGAGCGTGGGCAGGCGAAGACCCGGATGATCCGGTCGCTGGTC
>JAFGPU010000440.1 GCA_016936035.1 Acidimicrobiales bacterium | reverse complement strand
GTCCGAGAGGTCGACGCCGGCGCCCTCAAGATAGGCGCCCAGCGTGGCGTTCTCGCCGGCGCCGCCCGAGGAGTAGGGATGGATGTGAATGACGCCGTCGTCGTGGGTGTGGATGCCGATCGGGCTCTCGAAGCCGGCCAGGTCGGGCTGGAAGGTGTCGCAGACGTAGACCCCGAAGGCAGCGTGCCAGTGGTCCTCGTTCACCACCGGTGCCACGTCGGCTTCGGACTTCCGGTCGCTCGCGGCGAAGACGATGAGCCCGGTCCCGAGGACCGCGATCAGACCGATGACACCAGGGAAGAGCAGGTTGCGCTGCTTGTTGCCCGACGTACGGCCACCGGCTCGCGCCGCGCGCGCGACCTTCTTGGAGGAGGAGGCCTTACCCATAAGTGACTGAGGGTATCTTGCCCGTCAGCGTTGCCGCGAACGCAGCTCGTCGAACAACGCCTCGTAGCGCTCCGCGATGGCCGCCGGCGAGGCCCAGGCCTCGACGAACGCCCGGCCCGCGCCGCCCATCGCCCGGGCGCGCTCCGGGTCGTCGAGCAGCGTCGCCAGCGCCTTCGTGAAGGCCTCGGGGTCGTCGGGCGGCACGGCCAGACCGGCGCCGGCGCCCTCGACCACCCGTGCCACCTCGGTGCCCTCGTCGACGCTCGCCACCACGGGGCGGGCCGCCGCGAGGATCGAGTACGTCTTCGACGGCACGCTCGACCGGGCCAACCCCCGCCGCAGCGGCACCACGTGGATGTCCGCCGCCGCCAGCACCTCGGGCAGGCGCTCCTTGGGCTGGAAGTCGACGAAGCGCACGTTGTCGAGGTCGGCCGCCTGCTCCTCGAGCTGCGGCCGGGCCGAGCCGCCTCCGTTGACCACGAACACGACGTCGGCCATGTCGGGTCGCTCGCCCAGCGTCCGAGCGGCGGCCAGCACGAGGTCGAGGGACTGCGAGAACCCGACGTTGCCGGCGTACATGACCACCCGCTTGCCGGTGAGGCCGTACTCGTCGCGGTAGGTGCCCGCGTCCGGATCGGCCGGAACGATCCGCGCCGTGTCGACGAAGTTGGGGATGACCCGGATGCGGTCGTGGGCGTCGGGCACCGTGCCGCGGATCTTGGCCACCAGGTTGTCCCGCAGGTCGTCCGACAGCACCGTCACGGCGTCCGAACGGCGGTAGCTCCACCGCTCCAGCCAGGACGCCAGCCTGATCACCTGCGGGTTGCTGATCGCCCCCAGCTCGACGGCCACGTCCGGGAAGACGTCCTGGATGTTGAACACGAACGGCACCCGCCAGCGGCGGGCCGCCAGCCACCCGGCGCCCCCCAGGGTCAGCGGCGGCGACATGGCCAGCACGGCGTCGGGGCGCGCCTCCGGCCGCCCCCGCACCCCCATGGCCGTGGACAGCACCGTGAAGCCGGCGAACGCCGCGGCCCGCGCCGGGATGTTGCGCTTGTCCGTGGGGAACGGGTGCACCCGGGTGATGCGACCCCACTCGTGATCTTCGTGGCGGACGACCCGGCCGTCCCAGCCCGGCTCGATGCTGTGATGCTGGTACCAGGGCAGCGAGGTCACGATGTGCAGCTCGTGGCCGCGTGCGATCAGCTCGGTCCCGATGCTCGTCATCACCTCGCCCGTCGGGGCGGTGTCGGGGGCGTAGTGCGGGCAGAGGACGAGCAGTTTCACGGTGCGACTCCATCGTCGGGGGTGCCGTCCACCGCCGGCTCATCGGTGGCGGCAGCGGCGTCCGTCGAAGCATCGGCTCCGGTGGCCGCCGCGGCCGCCCCGGTCGCGGCGGCGGCAGACGGCGAGGGCGTCACGGCTGCACGGTAGGCGGCCAGGGTCTGGCTGGCCGTCCGCTGCCAGGTGAAGCCCTCCACGCGCACCCGCCCCGCGTCGGCGAGGCGCTGGCGTTCATCGCCGTCGTCCAGCATGCGCGTCATCTCCTCCACCCAGGCATCGGCGTCGTCCACCGGGACGACGCGGCCGGCGCCGCCCACGACCTCGGGGAGGGCGGCGGCGTCGGACGACACGACCGGTGTGCCCAGGCTCATCGCCTCGAGCACCGGCAGCCCGAACCCCTCGTACTGCGACGGGAAGGTCATGGCCACCGCGCCGCGCACGATGGCGAGCACGTCGCGCCGGGGGATGAGGCCGGTGCGCCGCACGCGCCCCCGCAGCCCCAGCCGGCTGATCTGGTCGACGACGGCCTGCTCGGCGGGCCCCTCGCCACCGGTGAGCACCAGCATGACGTCGTGCTCGCGGGCGGCGACGGTGGCGAACGCCCGCAGCAGGAGCCCGTGGTTCTTGTGGTTCCATGTGAACGACGGGAACACGAACCAGCGGCGCGGCAGGCCGTAGCGCGCCTGGACCTGGGCGACGCTCACATCGGTGGACGCCGGCTCGACGCCCCATGGCGCGATGAGCACCCGCTCGGGGGCCACCCCGAAGCGGTCGACGAGCCCCTGGCGGACGAACTGGGTGGGCGCCACGACGCTCGCCGCGGCGCGCACCGACCGGGGGATCGAGCGCTGGAGGTAGGCCCGCTTGTGGGGCAGGAAGTTGCCGGGCAGGTCGAAGGGCTGGAGGTCGTGGATGGTGAGCACGCCCGGCGCCCCCCGCACCAGCGGCAGGACGCCCCCCATGTGGTGGACAAGGTCGACCTGCCCCCGGGTCTGGCGGGCCAGCCACGAGTTCTCGGCGCCCACCCGCAACGGGCGCAACCGCCCGGTGAGGGGCACCAGCTGCGTCGGGAAGGCCTCGACGACGTCCGGGTAGCTCTGACCGAAAGCGTCGAGCGCGTACACCGAGATGTCGATGCCGTCGGGCGGCTCGGCCGCGATCTGACGCAGCAACGACACCGTCGCGGTCTCGGTCCCCCCGACCATCCCCGGCACCAGCCAGAGCAGGTTGCAGCCCACCCTCATCGTCCCTGAACCTCCTCGTACGCGGCGATCGTCTGCGCCGCGGTCGCCCGCCAGGTGGTGCTCGCCGCCCGGGCGCGGCCTGCGGAACGCAGCCGGGCGGCGAGATCGTCGTCGTCGAGCACCGACGACATGGCGCCGGCGATGGCGTCCACGTCGAGCGGGTCGACCGCCAGCCCGGCACCGCCGGACACCAGCTCTTCGGTGGCCGTACCGGCCGATGTCACCACCGGTGCTCCTGCGCCCATCGCCTCGGCGACCGGCAGGCCGTACCCCTCCCACAGGCTCGGGTAGCACACCACCGCAGCCCCACAGTAGAGAGGCGGGAGCTGCGATCGGGGGACGAAGCCCGTCAAGCGCAGGCGATCGCCGAGCGACGCCGCCATCTCGGCGCCCGAGTCGCCCCAGCCCTCGGGGCCCACCACCACCAGGCTCACGTCCCGTTGCGGCAGCCGTGCGAACGCCTCCACCAGCCGGCGCAGGTTCTTCCGGGGCTCGAGCGTGCCCACCGCCAGCACGTAGCGGCCCGTCAGCCCGTAGCGCTCGCGCACCGCCGCGACGTCGGCGTCGGGCACCTCGACCGTCGTCATGCCCCACGGGACGTGACGCAGCCGATCGCGCTCGATGCCCGCTGCGGCGCAGTCGTCGAGGGTGGCCCGCGACGGGCACAGCACCAGGTCGGCGTCATCGATCGTGCATCGCAGCCCCGACTCGAAGAAGCGCACCCCGTTGCGGGTGAACATCGACGGGTCGCGACGCCACGCCACGTCGTGCATGGTGACCACGAGCGGGGCGGTGCGGGGCGGGATCGCGTAGCCCGTGGCGTGGACCACGTCGACCCGGCCGGTCGCTCGCTCGACACCGGGCCATCGCAGCCGGTGCCACGTGCGGTACAGGGCGAGGCGGGGCAGCGGCAGGTGGCGAACCGGGATGGACGGGCGCCACGCGTCGGGCGCAGGCTCGGCGTGGCGCGCTGCGACACCGACCTGCTCGACCGTGCCCGCATCCGCCACCGCGGCGACCTGCTCGAGCACCGCACTGGCGGTTCCGCCGGGCACCCGGTGCCAGACCTGCTCGATGACGACCGCGGCACGCATGGCCGGGCATCCTCGCACGCGGCATGGGACGGCAGCACCTCACCACCTCCCGCAGCCCCCGCCACCACCTCCCGTAGCCCCCGCCGCACCGCAGGCGCGGGGAGCGCACCAAGTACCATGGGTGCCCATGTCCGACTCCTGGTCCGATCGCACCGTGGTCGTCACCGGCGGTCGGGGGTTCCTCGGACGGGCGGTGTGCGCCCGCCTCCAGCAGCGCGGGGTCGGCCGGCTCGTCACCCCGGGCTCCGACGACTACGACCTCCGCCGCCCCGACGCCGTCGCCCGCCTGTTCGCCGACACCGAGCCCGACCTCGTCATCCACCTCGCCGCCCGGGTGGGCGGCATCGGGGCCAACATGGCCGCCCCCGCCGACCTCTACCTCGACAACCTGCTCATGGGCACCTACGTCATCGAGCAGGCGAGGGTGTCCGGCACGCCAAAGACGGTCGTCGCCGGCACCATCTGCTCGTACCCCAAGCACACGCCGGTGCCCTTCAGCGAGACGTCGCTGTGGCAGGGCTACCCCGAGGAGACGAACGCGCCCTACGGCATCGCCAAACTGGCGCACCTCGTGCAGGCCCAGGCCAACCGGGCCCAGTACGGCCAGGACGTCATCTACCTCATGCCCACCAACCTGTACGGGCCGGGCGACAAGTTCCACCCGGGGGTCAGCCACGTCATCCCGGCGCTCATCAAGAAGTGCGTCGACGCCGTCGAATCGGGCGCCGACCACATCGAGGTGTGGGGCACCGGCGCCGCATCGCGCGAGTTCCTCTACGTCGACGACGCCG
>JAFGPU010000439.1 GCA_016936035.1 Acidimicrobiales bacterium | reverse complement strand
CGGGCCCGCCGGTTGGTGCCGTCGTCGTCGAGGAGGAGCGCCACCGTGTCGACCTCGACGCCCGGGAAGGCGTTCGCCAGCGCCGCGGTCATCCACTCCGGGCCGACGGCGTCCCACCGTGGGGGGATGTCGAGCCTGCCCGGGTCGCGACCGGGCCGATGAAGTGGGTGGACGCTCACTCACCCAGCCTCGGCAGCCGCCTCGGGCGTGTCAAGTACGGGGAATCTCGCCGAGCATGTCGAGAACGCGCGATCTGCTCCGTCCCGGGGTGAAATGAGAGCGGCCCGTGGGGTCGCCGCCACCGAAGGAGAACACCATGGCCAAGTACCTGCTGCTCAAGCACTACCGAGGGGCCCCGGCGGCCGTCAACGACGTCCCGATGGACCAGTGGGCGCCCGACGAGGTCGAGGCCCACATCAAGTTCATGGGCGACTTCGCCGCCCGGCTCGAGGCCTCCGGCGAGTTCGTCGACGGGCAGGCGCTGTCGCCCGACGGAGTGTGGGTCCGCTACGACGGCGAGGGGCGCCCGCCGGTGACCGACGGCCCCTTCGCCGAGACCAAGGACCTCATCGCCGGCTGGATGGTGATCGACGTCGACAGCTACGAGCGGGCGATCGAGCTCGCGGGCGAGCTGTCGGCCGCCCCCGGGGCCGGCGGCAAGCCCATCCACGAATGGCTGGAGGTCCGCCCGTTCCTGACCGCGCCCTCCACCGTCACCGAGTGATCGTGGACGAGGTCGCGCTGCGCGAGCTCGTCCCCCAGGTCCTCAGCGTCCTCGTCCGTCGCGGTGCCGACTTCGCGACGGCCGAGGACGCCGTCCAGGAGGCGCTCATCCGGGCGCTCGCCGCGTGGACCGACGAGCCGCCCTCCGACCCCCGCGGCTGGCTCATCACGGTCGCGTGGAGGGCCTTCCTCGACATGGCCCGCTCGGACGCCGCCCGCCGCGACCGGGAGGCCCGGGTCGAGCGCCAGCCGCGGCCCGGTGGAGCGCCGAGCGCCGACGACACGCTGCACCTCTACTTCCTGTGCGCGCACCCCGCGCTGACACCGTCGTCGGCGGTGGCGCTCACGCTGCGGGCCGTGGGCGGCCTGACCACCCGCCAGATCGCGCAGGCCTACCTGGTGCCCGAGAGCACCATGGCGCAGCGCATCAGCCGCGCCAAGCGCACGGTCAGCCGGTCGGGCCTCGATCGTCCCGGCGACGTGCGCACGGTGATGCGGGTGCTCTACCTGGTCTTCAACGAGGGCTACTCGGGCGACGTCGACCTGGCGGCCGAGGCGATCAGGCTCACCCGGCAGCTCGCCGCGCTGGTGGACGTCCCCGAGGTCGACGGGCTGCTGGCCCTGATGCTGCTGCACCACGCCCGCCGCCGCAGCCGCACCCGCCCCGACGGCGGGATCGTGCCGCTGTCCGAGCAGGACCGCAGCCGGTGGGACACCGACCTCATCGCCGAGGGCATCGCCATCCTGCAGGCCGCGCTGGCCCGCGACCAGCTCGGGGAGTACCAGGCCCAGGCGGCGATCGCTGCGCTCCACGCCGACGCGCCGGTGGTGGAGGAGACCGACTGGGTGCAGATCGTGGAGTGGTACGACGAGCTGCTCCGCTTCGCCGACACGCCGATCGTCCGGCTCAACCGTGCGGTCGCGGTCGGCGAGGCCGACGGTGCGCTGGCCGGGTTGGCGGCGCTGGCCGGCATCGACGAGGGCGTCCCGCGGCGGGACGCGGTCGCCGCGTACCTCCACGAGAAGAACGGCGATCTCGAGCTCGCGGCCCGCCTGTACGCCGACGCCGCCCGCAACGCGCCGAACCTCGCCGAGCGCGACCACCAGACGCGCCAGGCGGCGCGCCTCAACCAGCTGCTCCGCCGCCGGGGACGACCGACCGGGCGGGACGGGGGGTGACCCTCCGATAGCGTGCGACCTGGCCGACCGCCGTCGACGTGGGCGACGAACGATGGAGTTGCACTTCGGACCCAACACGCTCGATCTCGACGCTCGGGAGCTCCGGCACGCGGGTGCGGTGGTCGAGCTGGAGCCGCGGGGGTTCGCGGTGCTGGCCCACCTGGTGCAGCATCGCGACCGGGTCGTGCCCAAGGAGGAGCTGCTCGACGAGGTCTGGGGCGACCGCTTCGTCGGTGACTCGGCCCTGACGACACAGATCACCCATGTGCGCCACGCCGTCGGCGACGACGGTCGGTCCCAGCGGGTGATCAAGACGGCGCACCGGGTCGGCTACCGGTTCGTCGCCCCGGTGCGGGAAGGCCCGCGCTCGCCAGAACCGCGAGACGCCGCCCCTGTCGCCCCCCGCTGGGGCCCCGCCAGGGTGCGCCTGCTGGGACGCGATGCCGACCTCGACGAGGTCGAGCGGCGGCTCCGGCACCACCCCCTCGTCACGGTCACCGGGCCCGGGGGAGTGGGCAAGACCGCGCTGGCCCGTGCGGTCGCCGAGCGGCTCGGCCCGGTGGCTCCCGACGGTGCCCGGTTCTGCGCGCTCGCCGACGCGAGGGACGCCCGGTCGACGGCGAACGTCGTCCTCGACGCCATCGGGCAGGCGCAGCACAGCGATGCCGACCCGGTCGAGTCGCTCGTGCGGTCCCTGGAGGGACGCCGGGCGCTGCTGGTGCTCGACAACTGCGAGCACGTGCTCGCCGGCGCCGCAGCCCTGACGTCCGAGCTGCTGGTGCGCTGCCCCGACCTGCGCGTGCTGGCCACGAGCCGGGTCCCGCTCGGCACCGGCGGCGAGTCGATCCACCCGCTCGCACCCCTCGATCCCGAGGCGGCGGTGGCGTGCTTCGTCGCGGCGGCGAAGGACGCGGGCGCCGCGGTCGATCCGTCCGCAGCTGAGGTCGCCGAGCTGTGCGATCGACTCGATCGCCTGCCGCTGGCCATCGAGCTGGCGGCCGCCCGGGCGAGGATGCTGTCCCCCGGCGAGATGCTGCCGCTGCTGGCCGACCGGTTCCGGTTGCTGCGCGACGACGGTCGTGACGACGAGCGTCACTCGTCGCTGTACCGCACCATCGAGTGGTCCTGGGCGGCCCTGGCGCCCGCCGATCGGCGGTTGCTGGCCGGCCTGAGCGTGTTCGTCGGGGCCTTCACGCTCGACGACGTCCGGGCCGTGGCGCTCCGGTCGGCCGATCCGCTCGACGTCGTCGACGCCGTCGGGCGGCTGGTGAGCCACTCGCTGGTCGTCCCCGTCGAGGGCCCGGCCGGGCAGTCGCGCTTCCGCCTCCTCGAGTCGGTGCGCGGCTTCGCCTCCGGGCAGCTGGACGACGCCGAGGCCCTGGGCCGGCGCCACGCCGAGCACTTCACCGACCTGGCCGAGCGCCTGGACGCCGAGCTCCAGACCGAGCGGATCGACGCTGCGGTCGCCGCCCTGCGGGCGTCGTGGCCCAACATCCGCGCCGCCGCCGGCCACGCCGTCGCCCACGACGCCGATCTCGCCCGGCGCCTGGTCCGGGCCGTGGGCGCGTACGCGGACGTCTTCCAGGTCTACGAGGTGCTCGACTGGTGCCTGCAGCTCGACCTGGCGCGACCGGGCACGGACCTGACGGTCTCCGCGGACGCGCTCGCCATCGAGGCCCGCATGCTCGCCCACCGGGGCGACCTCGCGTCGGCCCGCCGGCTGGCCGAGACCGCCCACGGGTGGCGCGAGACCCACGCGACCGTGCTGTCGTTGGTGTGGTGCGCGTACTACCGGGGTGACCTCGACACGGTGGTCCGTTCGGCCGGCCGGCTGCTCGAGCTGAGCCGGTCCGACCGGGGCTTCGACCGCGGGTTCGCCGACGGCTTCGCCGCCGTCGTCGCCACCGTTCGCCAGGAGGCCCCGATCACCACGGCGACCGTCACCCCGGAGCGGGCCCGGGAGGGCCTGCTCGGCGTCCAGGACTGCCTGGTCGACGGGCTGCGGGTGTGCACCGCAGATCCGCGTCGCGCCGCCGAGTTGTTCGAGGCGGTCGTGACGAACGCCATCGCGCGCGACTACCGGCTGCACCTCGGTGCGGCTGCCAGCACGCTGACCCAGATCACCCTCCCGGCCGTGCCGCCGCCGGACGCCATGCGCAGCCTGCGCCGCACCCTGGGGCGCTACCTCGACCGGGGCATGTGGACGCTCATCTCGGCCGACACGGTCATGGCCGCCCGCCTCCTCGCCGACCACGGCGAGGTCGAGACCGCCGCCCGCCTGCTCGGGGCGCGGGCCGCGTCCGGCTACGCCGTCGGCCTGTCGGAGCTGTTGCGGGCGTCGTTGGAGGACGAGCTGCGACGGCGGCTGGGCGACCGCTTCGGCCCGCTCGCCGCCGAGGGCGCCCGGTGGCGTCCGCCCGAGGCCGGGCGGTGCGCGGTCGAGGCGCTCGACCGCGTCCTCGCCGGCCTGGCCGGCGCGACCTGAGCCGCGCGACACCTTCCCCGGGAGCCTGCGACGTTCCCGGGGACTTCCCAAGACCGTCGCAAGGACATCGCCGCTGCCGTGGGTGACGGTGGCTGGTGACCGACCGCGACCCCGTCCGTGCCCGGCACGCGGGAGACAGGAGGCACCATGACCAGCACCCACCGCACCACCGTCGACCCCGAGGCGCTGCGCGCCGACGTCCGGGACAAGTACGGCAAGGTGGCCACCGACCCCACCGAGACCTTCCACTTCCACACCGGCCGGCCGCTGGCCGCCCACCTCGGCTACCGCGACGACATCGTCGGCGACCTGCCCGACGAGGCCGTCGAGAGCTTCGCCGGCGTCGACAACCCCTTCGCCGCCGCGCCGATCCCCACCGGCAGCAAGGTCGTCGACCTGGGCTCGGGCGGCGGCTTCGACTGCTTCGTGGCCGCCCGGCTCGTCGGTCCCACCGGCGCGGTGATCGGGGTGGACATGACTCCCGCCATGCTCGAACGGTCGCGGCGCGTCGCCGAGCGCCTCGGTCTCGCCAACGTCGAGTTCCGCGAGGGCATCCTCGAGGACCTGCCCGTCGACGACGGCTGGGCCGATGTCGTGATCTCCAACGGGGTGCTGAACCTCGTGGCCGACAAGCCCCGTGCCCTGGCCGAGGCGCGCCGGGTCCTGCGCCCGGGCGGCGTCCTGCAGGTCGCCGACATCGCCGTCGGTCGCGAGGTCCCCCACGAGGCGCGCTGCGACATCGAGCTGTGGACGGACTGCATCGCCGGCGGCCAGTCCGTCGACGCCTGGTGCTCGCTGATCGCCGCGGCCGGCTTCACCGACGTG
>JAFGPU010000438.1 GCA_016936035.1 Acidimicrobiales bacterium | reverse complement strand
GACGCCCATCAGCGTCGACGTCGACGACGTGAGCCGCTACCTCAAGCGGCGCCGGTTCCACGACGAGGCGGCCGACCGGACGTCGGTGCCTGGTGTGGCCACCGGCCTGGCGGTCACAGGCGTGGGCGGCGACGTGCTGTTCGTCGAGGCCACCTCGATGCCCGGCGAGTCGGGCATGACCGTCACCGGGCAGCTCGGCGACGTCATGAAGGAATCGGCGCAGATCGCCCTGTCGTACGTTCGCTCCAAGGCCGACCAGCTCGGCATCGATCGGTCCGACCTCGAGGGCAAGCGCTTCCACGTGCACTTCCCTGCCGGGGCCATCCCCAAGGACGGGCCGTCGGCCGGCATCACCATGACCACCGCGCTGGTGAGCCTGCTGCGCGGCACCGAGGTGCGCTCGACGGTGGCGATGACCGGCGAGGTCACGCTGTCCGGCCGGGTGCTGCCCATCGGCGGCGTCAAGCAGAAGGTGCTGGCCGCCCACCGGGCGGGGCTCCGTGAGGTCATCCTGCCCCTGCGCAACGAGGCCGACCTCGACGACGTGCCCGAGGCGGTGCGGAACGAGATGACGTTCCATCCCGTCGACGACGTCGCCAAGGTGCTCGACCTCGCGCTCGAGCCGCTCGGGCAGGCCGACAGCCCGGGCGCGGCCACGCCGACCGCCGCCTGACGGGAGCCGACTGCACCCCCGGACCCGCCGCTGTTACTACAGCGGCGGGTCCACGATCGGCGCACCCGCAGGCGACGCCGCGAGCGGATCGAACGGCGAGCCGGTGGGCGAGTCCGGGGGCCGGTGCCGGCGCGACAACCACGCGAGCACGGCGAGCGCCGTCACCAGTGCCAGCAGCGCGGCGCCGACACCAGCGGCGAGCACGCCCAGCGGCTGCCACGTGCCCACCTCGGTGAAGTCGCCGTGGTCGCCCATGCAGAAGAGGGTGAAGTTGGTGCCCGCCCCGTCCCGGGTCTGCGTGGTGTAGCGCACCACGTAGGGGTCGGGCTGGTCGGCGGGGCACAGCACCGGCGCCGTCCACGTGAACGCGCCCGGGTAGGCGACCATCACCATCAGGGTGACGAAGCCTGCGACGGCGGCCACGACGGCCACGGCCACGACCGGCTTCACGATCCGGGTCATCGCTGCGCCCGCTCGACCACGGTGCCGTCCGCCGAGAAGGTCACCACGACGGTGCTGCGATCGTCGGTGACGGTGACGCCGGTCACCGGGCCGATGTCCCCCGACGGCGCCTGCCGGACGGCGGCGTCGGTGGCGTAGCCCCCGTCGAGCTCCGCCACCTCGAGCGCCTCGTCGACCATGTCGTCGAACGCGTCGAGGCCGGCATCCTCGGGCGCGAAGACCAGACCGTCGAGCGGCGGGGCGTCCGCACGGCGGGGCACGGGCGTCGGGCCGGTCAGCCCCCGGCCGCCGTACAGGCCGCTCGACCCGAAGCGATACACGTCGAGCGCCTCGGGATCGGCCGGCACCTGCACCTGGACGATCACGTACCCCGGGCGCACCTCGAACGACTGCACCCGCAGCTCGTCGACCCCGAGGTCGGCCTCGATGGCGTCGACGGCGTCGGTCAGCAGCCCGCCGTCCAGCCCCCCGCCGCGCCCGCGCACCTCGTCGTCGAAGTCGTCGCGCTCGATCGATCCGATGCAGCCGCCCAGCACGAGCACGCCCGCCCCAGCAGCCATCGCCGACGCGACGCGCCGCGCCCTCGTCCACCTGCCGCCCCGCACGGCGGGGAAGCTAGCGCACCGGCGCCCCCGGTACGGCGCGCCGACACGGGCCCGATGGGCGTGCCCGGGGGTCGGCGGGTCTACGCTCCGACACGATGTCAACGGAGGCCCCCCTCTCCTCCCCGGCCGACGCACCCCACGGCACCCCGGCCGAGTACCAACCACCGGAGCCCGCCAGCTCGTCACCGCTGGTCCCGCTCCCTCCCGACGGCATCGGCTACCGCCTCAAGCGCAGGTTGCTGGGCAAGCCGATGCACACCGAGCAGCTCGAGCACGAGCGCCTCGGCAAGCCCACCGCGCTCGCGGTGTTCGCGAGCGACAACCTGTCGTCGTCGGCCTACGCCACCGAGGAGATCCTCCACGTCCTCGTGCCCGCCGTGGGCATCGGCGCGTTCGCCCTGGTCATGCCCATCACCGGGGCGATGCTGGTCGTGCTCGCCCTGCTCATCATCAGCTACCGCGAGACCATCAAGGAGTATCCCTCGGCCGGCGGCGCCTACCTGGTCACCCGCGACAACTTCGGGATCATCCCCGCCCAGCTCGCCGGTGCCGCCCTGCTGATCGGCTACATCCTGACCGTCTCGGTGTCGGTGGCCGCCGGCAGCGCCGCGCTCACGTCCACGATCGAGGGCCTGGCCCCCTACCGCGTGCCGCTCTCGCTGTTCTTCATCGCGCTCATCGCCTTCGGCAACCTGCGGGGGGTGCGCGAGTCCGGACGCATCTTCGCCGCCCCCACCTACTTCTTCATGGTCAACATGGCCGTGCTGCTCGGCCTGGGCATCTTCCGCCACCTGACCGGCGACCTGCCGGTCATCGGCACCGAGGTCGAAGGGATGGTCGAGTGGGGCGACGAGGGGACGGGCCTGCTCGTCGGCGCCTCGGCGTTCGTGGTGGCCAAGGCCTTCGCCTCGGGCGGCTCGGCGGTCACCGGCGTCGAAGCGATCTCCAACGGCGTGCCCGCGTTCCGCAAGCCCGAGTGGCGCAACGCCCGCCAGACGCTGGTGGTGATGGGCAGTGGCCTGGCGGTGATGTTCCTCGGCCTGTCCTTCCTCGCGTCGAACATCGAGGTCGGTCCGTTCGAGGAGGGCACCCCCACCGTGCTCGCCCAGATCGGGCGGGCCGTCTACGGCGACAGCGGCATGGGCGACCTGATGTCCAACCTGTTGAACGTCGCCACGATGCTCATCCTGGTGCTGGCCGCGAACACCGGGTTCGCCGACTTCCCCCGCCTCGCCAACCTGCAGGCGGGCGACAGCTTCCTGCCCCGCCAGCTCACTCGGCGGGGGCACCGGCTGGTGTTCTCGAACGGCATCATCACGCTCGCCGGCGCAGCCGCCGTGCTGGTCGTCCTGACCGGGGCCGAGGTGACCCGGCTGATCCCCATCTACGCCGTCTCGGTCTTCACGGGCTTCACCCTGTCGCAGGCGGGCATGACCAGGCACCACCTCCGCAAGCGCGAAGGGGGATGGCTGCGGGGCATCGCCGCCAACGGGGTCGGTGCGGTGCTCTCCGGCGCGATCATCGCCATCGTCGTCGTGACCCGGTTCGAGGACGCCTGGGTGGTGCTCGTCCTCATGCCTGTGGTCGTGGTCGTCCTGCTGCGGCTCAACCGGCAGTACGAGCGCGAGAGGGTGGCGCTCGAGACCGACGTCCCCGGCGCGGTCACCGCCTCGATCCTGCACCGCCACGTCGTGCTGGTGTTCGTCGACCGGCTCGACCTCGCGGCCGCCCGGGCCATCCAGTACGCCCGCACGCTCACGCCCGACGAGCTGCGGGCCGTCCACTTCGTCGTCGACGACGAGGCCGGCGATCGGCTCGCCGACGAGTGGCGCCGCCTCGGCCTGTCGCGGGTGCCGCTCGACCTGGTCGCCTGCCCCGACCGCCGGCTCACCCACGCGGCCGTCGAGCTGGTGGCCCACGAGCTGTCCGACGGCGACACCGAGGTGTCGGTGCTGCTGCCCGACCGCAAGTACAACGGGCTGTGGCACCGCATCCTGCACGACCGCACCGCGGACAGCATCCAGACCGAGGTGTCGAAGCTGCCGCACGCCAACGTGACGACGGTGCCCTTCCACTTCGACGCCTGGCTGTCGGAGGAGACGCTCGAGATGGTCCCGCCGCAGGCCCGGGGCAAGTTCACGACCGCGCCCCGGCGCGAGCCCGACCGCCCGCCCCGCAGCGACGTCGAGACGGTCACCCCCGTCGGCGAGGTGCGGTGGCGCGACCACGTGCGGGTCAAGGGGACCGTGCGGTCGATCCGGGTGGCGCCCCAGCGTGACGTGCCGACGCTCGAGTGCGTGATCGACGACGGCACCGGCACCCTGCTCGCCGTGTTCCTCGGCCGGCGCGAGCTCGCCGGTGTCAAGGTGGGCAGCCGCCTCGAGCTGACCGGCACGGCCGGCGTGCACCAGAACCGGCTCGCCATCCTCAACCCCAGCTACCGGCTGCTCACCAGCTCGGCCACGTAGCGGGCCGCACCGCCCTCGCCCTCGCCGACGCGGATCGTCGCCCACGGCGGCCCGGGAGGCTCGGGAG
>JAFGPU010000437.1 GCA_016936035.1 Acidimicrobiales bacterium | reverse complement strand
GCGATGTCGGTGGTGGCCCCCAGCAGCTGGTCGTCGAGGTCGGCGCCGGCGCTGAGCGCTTGGAGCACGGTGCGGGCCGCCGGGGCCAGCTCGTCGACCCGGGCCCGCACCGCGGCCACGAGGGCGGGGCCCGGCGGTGGCGGCGGCGCGGTCAGCCGCCCCCCGCTGACCGTCCCGCTGTCGATCCAGGCCGACAGCAGCAGCTCGACGAGGTCGGGCATGCCGTGCGTCTGGTCGTGGACCGCCTCGACCAGCCGGTCGTCGACGGGGCTGTCGAGCACGATGGCCGCGAGCTCGCCGACCTCGGCCTCGTCGAGCGGTCCGAGGGCGGCGAGCAGCTGGCTGCGCCCGAGGACGGCGTCGAGCGCGGCGATCTGCGCGTCGCCGGCGACGGGCCGGTGGGCGACCGTGAGGGTGACGTCCCGCTCGACGGCCCGTTCCGCGACGCCGACCACCACCCGCAGCGAGGCGCCGTCGAGCCACTGGGCGTCGGCGACGACCAGCGCCGCGTCCTCGCCGGTGAGGCGGTCGAGCAGTGCGTCCCGCCACGCCTGCTCGCGACCTGCACCGTCTCCGGGGGCGCTCGGGACGAGGTGGCGGAGGGCCCCGAACTGGTCGTCGCTCTCGAGCCGTCGCCCGGAGGTGCGCAGGACGGGGATGTCACGCGCCCGCAGGCGTTCGGTGACGGCGTCGATGACCGTGGCGGCGCCACCCGTTCCGGGCGCGACGATGCCGAGCTGTGCCGCGCCGCCGCCGTCCGGTACCGCCAGGGTGGCCACGCGCGCCACGCGAGATGCGAGTCGGGGCGCCATGACGTCGGGGATGCTAGTTCGCCGGAGGCACGTGGCGGAGCGGCATCTCGCTGCCCGCTGCCCGCTGCCCCTACCCCTGCTCCCTGCCCGCTGGCCCATGGCCGGCGGACCGGCGGGTCGCCGGACCGTCGCCACGCCTGGCCTGGCGAGCGCTAGGTTGGCGTACCGGCCCGGGGAGGGGAACAGGCCGGTCGATCACACGGGGGAGACATGCCATGACCCGCCGCACGCTCGCAGCCCTGCTCGTGCTGCTCCTTGCTGCCGGCCTGACCGCCTGCGGTGGCGACGACGCCGACGACGAGGCCTCGGACGGCACCACCACCACCGAGGTGGCCGCGCCCGACGAGGCAGACGGCGACGAGGGCGCCGACGACACCGACGACGCCGATCCCTCCGACGACGGGGCCGGCGACGATGCCGGGACCCGGCTCGACGTCGACCGCACCTTCACCGGCGAGGGCAGCGAGACGTTCTGCGCGGATGTGGCCGAGGCGCAGGCGGCGGCCAGCGCACCCGACGCCGAGGTCCTCAGCGACGCGGAGTTCGCCGCCGAGATGGAGGCCATGGACGCGCCGGACGAGATCGCCGAGGAGTGGGCCATCCTCTTCGCGGTGCAGAAGGCGGCGGCGGAGGACCCCTCCGGCGAGGTCATCGCCTCGATGAGCCCTGACGAGTCGGACGCTTGGGCGATCGCCGGGGCCATCGTCGCCCGCTACCTCGTCGAGGTCTGCCAGCTCGACGAGTGAGCCCGGCGGTCGCCCGATAGCTCGCGAGCGGCCGGGGTGGATAGGGTCGACGTCTCCGTGCCCTGCCCGGGCACTCCCGCGCTCGTGAGGGCCTGAGCCCGGCCCCGGGCTGTCCCCGACGAGAAAGTGACCTCTCCATGCGACGCACCATCATCGGACTGGCGGCGGTCGCGTCGCTGGCCGTCCTCGGCTGCAGCGACAGCGAGGACGGTGTCGGCAACTCGAACGCCGGCAGCAGCTCCACCGAGGAGTTCTGCGACGAGTACCTGGCGCTCGAGGAGCGCTTCACGGGCGAGGACGCCGACGCCAGCCAAGAAGAGGTGCTCGAGGCGATCCGCGGGCTCAACCCGCCCGACGAGATCGCCGACGACTTCCGGACGGCGATCGATGGCGTCGAGGAGGTCGAGGACCTCGACCCGGCTGACCCCGACGACGAGGAGCGCATCACGGAGCTGAACGAGGCGCAGGCCAACGTCCAGCAGTTCCTCACCGACGAGTGCGGCGTCGGCCCCGAGACCACCGGCTGACGGTCGCCGGACGGTCGGGTCACTCGAAGACTCGGACCCGGCCCTCCGACACGGCGAGCACGGCGCGCGCCGCCTCGTGCAGCCGGGCGTGGAGCATCCGGAAGCGCTCGACCTCCGGGTCGGACGCGGTTGCGTCGTCGCCGACGGTCTGCTCGGATCCGGGAAGGCCGCCGTCGTCGAGCGCGGCCAGCTCGGCGTCCCAGTCGGTCGCCTCGGCCTGGGCGCGCAGGCGCGACGCCGGGGCCTGTCGCAGCGCGCGATCCAGGTCCTGCACGATGATCACCACCACGTCGGTGGTGGTGCGCACGCCCGGCGTCGACAGGACGTGCAGCGCCTGGAGCTTGCGCATCGCCAGCGCCGCCACCATCACCGGGTCGGTGAGCTCCGCCACGGCGGCGTCGACAGCCGTCAGGTCGAGCTCGACCGTGCCGGGCACGTCGAACCAGTCGCGCAGGCGCGCGAACAGTTCGGCGGTGACGTCGTGCAGGGCGAGCAGGGCGTCGGGCTTGGCGAGGACGTCCGGTCGGGGGTCAGTCATGGCGGCGGTGGACGGTAGACGGTCAGGCTGACCGTCGTCCCATCCGCTGCTCGGCTGAAGACGACCTCGTCGGTGAGGGTGCGCATGAGCGGGATGCCGAGCCCGCTCTCGTGGCGCAGGCGGCGGGGGTCGGTCGCTGCCGGCAGCGCCTCGACCCGGTCGGGGTCGAAGCCGCGGCCGTGGTCGATCACCTGCACCGTGACCTGGTCGTCGTCGACGAGGCAGCGCACCACGACCGGGCCCTCGGCGTAGGTCGCCTCGTGGGCCTCGATGGCGTTCGAGCACGCCTCGGTGACGGCGATCTTCAGGTCGTCCAGGCGGGCGGGCGTGAGGCCGGGTGCGAGCGAGCCCACAGCGGCGTCGACGATCAGACGCACGAGCGACAGATAAGCGGGCCGGGCCGGGATCTCCAGCTCGACGACCGCCACCGGGTCAGCCTCCGGCGACGGCCGCGTCGAGGCTGGGGAGCAAGGGGATGGCCTTGTCGAGCCCGGTGATCTCGAACAACCGGGTGATGCGGGGCTGGGTGCTCACGAGGCGGAGGTCGCCGCCGTGGGTGCGCACCCGCTTCAGGACGCTGATGATGGTGCCCAGCCCGGTCGAGTCGAGGAAGTCGACGCCCTCGAGGTCGAGCACCAGGCGCTCGGCGCCGTCGCCCACCAGCCGGACGAGAAGCTCGCGGAGCTCGGGCGACGTGGCGACATCGAGCTCGCCGTAGAGGCTGACGACCGTCCAGCCGGCGATCTCGGAGACCTGGGTGCGAAGCTGCATGGCGCGCTGACACTACCGCTCGCGCCGAGCGTGGTCGGTGAGCCTGGGCCGACGCAGGCCCTTGCGGCGGGGCGCCTCGACGACCGGCACGCCCACGGGCTACACGCCTGGAATTCCACGTGCGTAACCTGGGTGGTGGCCATGGCTCTCGTCGCTGTCGACCCGGTCGACCCGCTCGACTCCCTGCAGGCCGCCCTCGCGGTGCGTGCCGGCATGCCACCGAGCGCGGTGGGGGTGGGGGGCGCGCCCGATCACCTGGTCGATGTGGGCGACCGCGACCGGCTCGCTGCCGTGCCGCCGGGGGCGCCCGGAGGCGGTCACGGCCCGTCGCCGCTGGTGCACGTGCACCGCATCCCTCCCCGCCCGGCCCGCACCGGATCCCTCACCCGGCCCCTGCCGCCGGAGGTCGCCGCCCGGGTAGGTGTCGACTCGCTGTGGTCGCACCAGGCGCACGCCATCGACCTGGCCCGGGCCGGGCGCTCGGTCGTCGTCGCCACCGGCACCTCGTCGGGCAAGTCGCTGTGCTACCAGGTGCCCATCGCGGAAGCCGCGGCCGCGCCGGTGCGACGGGGCACGTCGCTGCTCATCTTCCCCACCAAGGCCCTGGCTCACGACCAGCTGCGGGCGCTGAGCGAGCACGACTACCCCGGCGTGGTCGCCGGTGCCTACGACGGCGACACCGGCACCGAGGAACGGGCGTGGATCCGGCGGCACGCCACCACGGTGCTGACCAACCCCGAGATGCTGCACAGCGGCATCCTGCCCCACCACGACCGCTGGGCCACGTTCCTCGGTCGCCTCCGCTACGTCGTGGTCGACGAGCTGCACGCGTTCCGGGGCATCTTCGGCACGCACGTCGCCCACCTGGTGCGGAGGCTGCGGCGCCTCGCCAACCACTACGGCGCCGATCCGACCTTCGTGTGCTGCTCGGCCACCATCGGTCAGCCCGAGCGTCTGGCCTCGGCCGTGTGCGGCGTGCCCGTCGAGGCGGTGGCCGACGACGGGTCGCCCCAGGGCGAGCGGCTGGTGGCGGTGTGGAACCCGCCGCCGCTCGACGAGGCCACCGGGGCCCGGGTGTCACCCAACGGCGAGACGGCGGGGCTGGTGGCCGAGCTGGTGCGGTCGGGGCAGAAGACCATCGCGTTCTGCCGCAGCCGGCGCACCACCGAGGTGGTGGCGGCGGACGTGCGCCGGCGACTGCCGTCGCGGTTCCGGCGCAAGGTCCAGCCCTACCGAGGTGGCTACCTGGCCGAGGAGCGACGCGCCATCGAGGAGGAGCTGTTCAGCGGCCGGCTCGACGGCGTGGTGGCCACCAGCGCCCTCGAGCTCGGCATCGACGTGGGCGGACTCGACGCCGTCGTCGTCAACGGCTTCCCGGGCACGATCGCCTCGTTCTGGCAGCAGGCCGGGCGGGCCGGGCGCTCGGGCCGGCACTCGGCGGCCGTGCTCGTCGCCGGGTCCGACCAGCTCGACCAGTGGATGGCCGCCCACCCCCACGAGCTCGTCGCCCGCGCACCCGAGCCCGTCGTCATCAATCCGGCCAACCCCTTCGTCGCCGACGCCCACCTGCGGTGCGCCGCCCACGAGAAGCCGCTCACCCATGCGGACGAGCGCTACTGGCCCGGACTGCTCGACGAGGTCGTGCGCCGCCTGGTGCTCGACGACCAGCTCGTGGTGCACGAGCGCGGGCGGGGGCGCGGCCCGCGTGCCATGTACGCCGCCGGTGGGTGGCCGTCGCACGGCGTCGGCCTGCGGGCCGGAGCCGGGGGCCAGGTGGCGCTGCGCACGGTCGACGGCGAGGCCGTCGGCACCGTCGAGCTGTCCCGCGCCTGCGAGCAGGCCCACCCCGGCGCCTCGTACCTGCACGCCGGGCAGTCGTGGCGGGTGGTCGAGCTCGACCTCGACGGGCGGTGCGCGGTGGTCGAGCCGGACGACGGCGCGACGTACACGGTGGCGCGCACGGACGTCGACATCCGGGTGACCGGCTGTGATGCGCGCCGCCCGCTTGGCGCCCTCGAGGTGGGTCTCGGCGACGTCGAGGTGCACCAGCAGGTGACCGGCTACCAGCGCAAGGATGCGCTCACGGGCGAGTCGCTGGGCGTCACCCCGCTCGACCTGCCGCGCTCCACCCTCACCACCCGGGCGTTCTGGTACGTCGTGCCCTCGGCGCTGCTCGACGCTGCCGGTGTCGACCGGCGGGACGCGCCGGGTGCGTTGCATGCGGCCGAGCACGCGGGCATCGGGGTGCTGCCGCTGTTCACGATCTGCGACCGCTGGGACGTCGGGGGCGTGTCCACCCTGCACCAGCCCGACGTCGGCGGCCCCGCCATCGTCATCTACGACGGCTACCAGGGCGGTGCGGGTGTGGCCGAACTGGGCTTCGAGGCCGCGGAGCGCCACGTGCGCGCCACCGCCGAAGTCATCGAGGCGTGCTCGTGCTCGGCTGGGTGCCCGTCATGCGTGCAGTCGCCCAAGTGCGGCAACGGCAACGACCCGCTCGACAAGGCCGGCGCCCTGGCGTTGCTGCGGGCCGCGCTGGCGTGACGGCTGACGGAGCGGCGCCACCGACCGGCGCGCCGGTCGC
>JAFGPU010000436.1 GCA_016936035.1 Acidimicrobiales bacterium | reverse complement strand
GACGCATCCCGGGGCCCCGGTCGCGACGAAGACGGGGCATGGCGTTCGCTTCTGCGGCTCTCGACATCGCCCCTCGGGCCCCTGGGCAGCTCGCGCCGCTCACACCGCTCACACCGCTCGCGCCGGTCCAGGGTGCGCGTCTCGCCACCCTGGGTGGCCGCGTTCGGTACCGTGACCGGGTGCTCAGCGAGCCAGGCGAGGGTGAGCCCGACGCGGGCACGCTCGCCGACGACGACCTCGACGCTCGGTTCCACGCGGGTGCGCCCGGCGCGCTCGAGGACGCGTACCGGCGCTACGGGCGCGTCGTCTACAGCTTCTGCCGCCGGGCCGTCGGTCCCGACATGGCCGATGAGGCGACGCAGGAGACGTTCGTCGCCGCCTGGCGGACCAGCGACCGTTTCGACCCCCGACGGGGCTCACTGGGCGGCTGGCTGATGGGCATCGCCCGGCACAAGGCCACAGATGCGCTGCGGAGCCGTCAACGCGCCGAGGCGAGGGTGGAGCGCGCCCGCATGGCAGTGGCCGCCACCCCGGCCGGCCACGACGTCGACCAGCTCGCTCAGCGGATGCTGCTCGCCAACGGTCTGGACGGCCTGCGGCCCGATGCCCGTGAGCTCGTCGAGCTCGACTTCTACTCCGATCTGACCCACGAGCAGATCGCGGAGCAGACTGGACGACCGCTGGGCACCGTCAAGTCGCAGATCCGGCGGTCGCTCCACGCACTGCGCCGACACCTGGAAGGCATCGATGCGGCCCCCTGACCCCGACGAGCGAGATCTCGCCGCCGTGCGGTCGCCCGCGACCGGCGACCCCGACGACAGCGCTCTCCAGCGCGTCGGCGCAGTCGCCCGATCGCTGACCGACGAGGATCACGACCTCCTCGACCCCCCTCCGGCGCTCTGGGCTCGCATCGCTGCGACGGTCGCCGCCGAGGCGACGGGACCGGGTGGCGTGCCACCGGCCGCTGACGACAGCGGTGGCGGAACCGCGAGTGCCGGCGGCGATGGCGCGTCGGTGGTCCGCCCCGCGCGTTGGTGGCGGTCGACCGCGCTGCTGGCGGCAGCGGCCGTCGTGGTCGTCGCCGGCATCGTCGGCGCGGTCGTCCTGGCCCAGGACGGCGCCGCAGGTCGGGTGGTCGTCGCCACGGTCGAGCTCGAGCCGCTCGGCGATGTCACCGGTGTCGAGGGCCGACTCGTCGAGGTCGACGGGCATCGCGAGCTCGACATGGACGCCGACGTGGCCGCCCTGCCCGACCCCGGGGGCTTCTACGAGGTGTGGCTGATCGACGAGGACGTCGAGGGCATGGTCTCGCTCGGCCCCATGCGGGCCGACGGCACCTACGAGGTGCCGTCAGACGTCGACTACCGCGACTACCCGATCGTCGACGTGTCGGTCGAGCCCGACGACGGCGACCCCACCCACTCGGGGTCGAGCATCCTCCGCGGCACCCTCAGCGCGTAGCCCACCAGCGCGCCGGGTGGCGCGGTGGCGGGCGGGAGCCACCCCCTGCACGACGGTCCAGATCCCGACGCCGGCGGCGACGGCACCGACGATCGCGACCATCGAGCCGTAGCGGTCGAGCAGCGGTGGGTACACCTGCCAGTGCGACAGGTAGATGTAGAGCGACGCCCCGGCGACGGGACCGACGACCCGGGTGACGGGCCCCGGCAGGCGGACGCTCGGCACCCACAGCAGGGCCATGAGCCCGGCGAGCAGCAGCGCCTCGCGGCCCGGGTCCCCGAAGAACCCCGGAACGGCCGGCACGGCGAGGGCGGTCACGGCGATCCGGCGAGCCGGCGACGAGGCGCGGGCGGCCGCCCACCCCACGGCGAAGATCCAGGCGATCTCGTGGGGGCGGTAGAGGGGGCGGTGCACATCGGGCAGGCCGAGCAGGTCGAACCGGATCGTCAGGGCTGCGACCAGCACCAGCAGGGCGACGCCGAACGCGTGCCGGCGGTCGATGCGGCGCACCGCCGGCACGGCGAAGGCGAGGCCGACGACGGCCAGGATCTGCACCAGCGCCTCGACGAACCAGTAGCGCCACTCCGTGCCCGCCCCCACCTGGCCGTGCACGAGCGCGACGTGGGCGAGCGTGTACTCGTCGGTCGTCGCAGCGACCGCCGCGATCCAGCCCACGCTGGGCACCGCGACCCGGGCGATCGATCGGGCCATGCTCGCCGACCCCAGCTGGAAGCGGGCGAGGTTGAACCCGGCGACGGCCAGCAGCACGTGCGCACCTCCGGGCAGCCTGACGAGGTCGGCGTGCGTGCTGACGACGAGCACGATCGCCACGGCGCGCAGCACCACGCTCGTCTCGACCTGGCGGAGCAGCCGCGAGCCCCGCCGTGCCGGGGTCAGGCGGCCGACGGGGGTGGTGTGCCACCCGGGAGGCAGGTGGCCGAGGGTCTGCTCGAGCCTGATCGACATCTCCACATAGGAGAGCGAGTCGCCGCCCAGACCGACGAACGTCGATGCGTCGGTGACGTCGTCGCGCTGGAGGACTTCGGCGAACACGGCCCGCACGGGGTCGTTGCCTGTCGCCGCCGGGCTGTCGCCGCCGGCGCGGGTGGCGGCCTGCGCGTGCGCGTGGCGGGTGATGGCGGCGTAGTCGGGCTTGCCGTTGCCTCGCCGCGGGAGCTCGGCGAAGCCGAGGACGTGCACCCGGGACGCGGGCAGCCCGAGGTGGTGGGTGACGAGCCCCTGGACGTGATCCGTGGCCTCCTCGGCGCCGACGGCCACGATCAGGCCCTCGTCGTCTCCGGTGCAGGTGGCGACGATGCCGTGGCCGCCCAGCAGGTCCTCGACCCGCTGCAGGTCGATGCGCAGCCCGAACAGCTTCACGAACCGGGTGCGCCGGCCCACCACCTGATAGAGGCTGTCGCCGGTGCGCCGGGCGATGTCGCCGGTGCGCAGCGCGTCGATCGTCGCGCCGAGCGCCAGGTCACCGGGCTGGTGCGCGTAGCCGAGCATGACGTTGGGCCCGCGGTAGACGAGCTCGCCGGTGTCGGCGCCGGCGCCTTCGTCGCCCGCCTCGTCGTCCGGCAGGGGTTCGATCGTGAACGACCCGCCGGGGATCGGGACCCCGATCGTCTCGGGGCGCGTCCGGGCCCGTTCGGGTGGCAGGTAGGCCATGCGGGCGGTGGCCTCGGTCTGGCCGTACATCACGAACAGCTGCCAGCCGTCGCGCTCGCCGAGCTCGGCGTAGCGGCGGACGCGGGCGGGGTCGAGCCGGCCTCCGGCCTGCGTGACGTAGCGGAGGGAGGGAACCGACATCGAGGCGAACCCGATGCGGTCGAGGAGGTCGAAGGTGTAGGGCACGCCGGCGAAGCTGGTGACCCCGTGCGCGCGCACCTCGTCCCAGAAGCACGGGTCGACGACCGAGTTGTCGG
Source organism: Acidimicrobiales bacterium (assembly GCA_016936035.1). Taxonomy (GTDB): domain Bacteria; phylum Actinomycetota; class Acidimicrobiia; order Acidimicrobiales; family VFJN01; genus ZC4RG19. The sequence goes on along the minus strand of JAFGPU010000436.1, from coordinate 2,119 downwards.
TCAGGACGAGACCGCCCCCGCGCACCAGGTGGCTGTTCACCACGGACAGGCCGTAGCAGTAGTGCATCGGCAGCGACGTGGCCGCCCGGTCGCTGGCGCGTATGTCGAGGTAGGCAGCGATGGCCTCGGCGTTGGACTGCACGTTGCGGTGCGACAGCCGCACGACCTTCGCCGAGCCGGTCGATCCGGAGGTGCACAGCAGCAGCGCGAGGTCGGGGTGCAGGTCGTGGACCGATGTGGGCCGGCGGACATCGGGGTCGCCGGAGCTCGCCGGCTGCACCACGACGTCGGGGTCGTAGCAGTCGACGAGCGCGTCGACGTGGCTCGGGTTGTCGCCCGGCACCACCATCGCCGGGTGTCCGGCCTGGAGGGCGGCGAGGTACGCGACCAGCGAACCGAGGTCGTTGCCCGCGGCGATCAGCACCAGCTTCCGGGCGGTGCCGAACAGGGCCGCGGTGCCGGCGACCCGTTCGGCCAGGTCGGCGTAGGTGATGTGCTGCCCGCCGGTGACGACGGCGAGCCGGTCGCCGTGGTGCGTGAGGTCGGCCGCGAGGGGCAGGGCGGAGCGGTTCCTGGTCGGGATGTGTCGCGCCACCGCGGCATGGTATTAAGCACGCCTAAGCAGATGCGAAAGGATTCCTTCCGTCGGTCGAGTGGCAACCCGGGCCGTCCGGACCGCCCGCGTGGTGTGGCGATCGGCGACGCCGGTCTGGTGGGCCCAGCGGACCGCAGGGCCGGTGACGACGACGACCTCGACGTCGGAGGCGGTGACGACCGTGGCGCGGTGACGCTCGTTGTGGAGCAGCTCGCGTCCGCCGATCTCGTCGCCGGCGTGCAGCACAGCTACCCGGCCGTCGGGAAGGTACGCCGTCGCCTCCCCCGACACGACCGCGATCAGCTGGCGGGCCAGCTCGCCAGCGCGGACGAGCGTGCGCGCTGGAGGCAGACGCAGACGGTCGGTGTGGGACGCCAGCTCGGCGAGCTGGCGGGGGTCGCCGTCGCGGAGGGACGGGACGTCGGCGAGCGGGCTGGTGTCGCGACGTCGGCGGGGGCGCCAGTGCGGGGCATCTGTCAGGGAGAACATGCCGACAGCATCACCACCTGGGCATCCGCGAGCTTGGAGATGGTCTGAAGAGCGCATGGACATCTCCGGATCCGGTGTCTCCACGTGGTCGTCACGCGTTCTCCAAGCGCGCGTGGAGCGCGGACGCGCACGCTTGGCGCGAGAGGAGGAACCATGGAGATCTACCTGGCCAAGCTGATCGCCGAGGAACGGCGGCGCGACGCGATGAAGATCAGCCGTGAGCGCCAGCTCGCGATGGCGGCACGGCCGGAGCGGCGCCGGCGCCGTCGGCGGCGCGACTCGCTCTGAGCCGTCGGCCCCAGGTCACGGCGTGATGCGCTGGCCCTCGCGGCGGATGCGGAACCACTGGTAGCCGTAGCGGTCGAGGGTCAGCTTGAGCACTGGCGCGTCGAGCGGGTGCTCGCGGGCGCCGTCCAGCAGGTCGTCGGCGCCGACGGCGTCGTCGATGCCGTCCAGGGGCACGTCGACCCGGCACGGCTCGGCCGAGAAGTTGTGCACCGCCACGACGGTCGAGCCCTCCCAGTCGCAGCGGTGGGCGAGCACCGACGGCTCGTCGGTGGCGATGACCGTCCACGAGCCCAGCCCGAGCTCGGGGGTCTCCCGGCGCCGTCGGATGAGGCGCTCGAACCAGTTGAGGAGTGAGGAGTCGTCGCGACGCTGGTCGCTGACGTTGACGGCGAGCGGGCCGTACTCGCCCTCGACCATCGGCGTGGGGAACGCCTCGGGAGGCGCGGTCGAGAAGCCGGCGCCCGGCTCGGTCGACCACTGCATCGGGGTGCGCACGGCCAAGCGGTCGTGGGCGTCGAGGTTCTCACCCATGCCGATCTCCTCGCCGTAGAACAGCACCGGGGTGCCGGGCAGGGAGAACAGCAGGCTGTAGGACATGCGGATGCGGTCCGCGTCGCCGCCGAGCATGGGCGGCAGTCGCCGGCGCAGCCCGCGTCCGTACAGCTGCATGTCGGGATCGGGGCCGAACGCCTCGAACACCTCGTGGCGCTCCGCGTCCGAGAGCTGGTCGAGCGTCAGCTCGTCGTG
>JAFGPU010000435.1 GCA_016936035.1 Acidimicrobiales bacterium | reverse complement strand
GCCCGACTCGCTGCCGCTCGAGCGCTCATGGGATTCCACGAGTGGGGCCTCTCCCCCGCCGAGTTCGAGCAGCTCCACCAGGCGGCGGTGCTCGAACACCGCATCTTTCGCACCATGCCCGCGTTCGAGGGGGCGGCCGAGACCCTGTGGCGGTTGTCGGACGCAGGCATCTGGATCCGCATCATCACCCACCGCCTCTACGTCAACTGGGGCCACGCGACGGCCGTGGCCGACACGGTCGACTGGCTCGACGCCGTGGGGATCCCCTACCGGGATCTCTGCTTCCTGGGTGCCAAGCCCCAGGTCGAGGCCGACTGCTACGTCGAGGACGCCCCGCACAACGTGGTGGCGCTGCGCGGGAACGGCGCGCACGTCATCGTCTACGACCAGCCCTACAACCGCGAGGTCGACGGACCACGCGCGGCCGACTGGACCGAGGTCGAGGACCTGGTGGGCGCCCGCGTGACCGACCTGGGCCGGGCGTTGCAGGCGCCGCTGCCGGGCTTCGAGGACGCCGCCAACCGCCTGCGCCGGGTACGGGCGGGCGACACCGGCCTGCCCCCGTCGTGACCGACCGCGCCGCGCCGGCCCCGCCGGCGCCGCCGCCCTAGGCTGCACCGCACCATGTGGTCCGACACCGCCGTGACCGCCGTCGTGGTGCTGGTGTGCGCCATCCCGCTGGCGCTCACCGCCTGGGCCCTGCTCGACGCCGCCCGCCGACCCGAGTGGGCGTGGGCGCTGGCGGGCCGCCGCCGGGTCGTGTGGCTGGCGGCGATCCTCTTCGGGGCGATGGTGCTGGTCGTCGGCCTGGTGGTGGCCGGCGTCTACCTGACGCGGGTGCGGCCCGAGCTGGCCGCGGTCGAGACGGGACGCCTGCCGGGCTGATCGACCGGTGTGCGGAACAGGGCGGCCGGCGGTGGGCCGTAGCGGCCGCGCAGGTGGTGGGCGATGGCGAGCAGCCGGGCGCGCGGCGCCCAGTAGGGGCCGCGCCGGGCGGGCCGCAGGCCGCCGGCGACGAGGTCCCACAGCGCGATCAGCAGCCGGATGGTCGCGTGGTAGCGGCCCGAGTGGTCGCGCACCATCAGCAGCGTGTTGCGCAGCTGCAGGTAGTCGACGACGGCAGCTCGCGAGCCGACGTCGGTGTTGCGCACCTCGGCGCCCCGCACCACGCCCACCTGCCACCCCGCCCGCTTGGCCCTGATCGCCAGCTCGGCCTCTTCGCAGTAGGCGAAGTAGCGCTCGTCGAACAGACCGATGTCGGCGAGGCAGTCACGCCGGGCGACCATCAGCGTGCCGTGGGGGTAGCCGGCCGGCTCCCAGCCGGCGCGCACCGTCGCGGGTGCCGGGATGGCCCCGAAGTAGCGATCGACGATCGGGGTCAGGCCGTCGCCCACGTCCGCCGAGGCCAGGCCGGCCCGGGGCTGGGCCGCCGCCACCGTGACCAGCCGCTCCATGCACCCGGGCAGCGGGTTGGCGTCGTGGGGGCAGACGGCCAGCCACGGCGCCGGGTCGTGGGCCAGGAACCAGCGGAACCCGATGTTGGCGCCGGGCCCGAACCCGGTGTTGCCACCGGCCTCGACCAGCGTGACGCCGGCGGGCAGCGCGTCCCGGACCCGCTGGCGGGCCGCTGAGCCGGAGCCGTTGTCGACGACGACGATCCGTGGCCGCACGCTCTGCGCGAGGAAGCGATCGACCGTGTCCAGCACGGCATCGGGCTGGTCGCGGTGCACGATGACGAGGTCGACGGCGGGGGGAGCCACCGGATGATCCTGGCGGGCATCAGGTCGGCCGCGCCAGCTCTCGGCGGTGGGTGCGGCGACCGAGGGCGGCACTAAGGTCGGCGACTCGTGACCGCGCCCGCGATCGACTTCGACGCCGCCCGCCGCCTGCTGGCCTACTGCGATGCGTCCCCGTCGCCGTACCACGCCTGCGCGACCGCGGCCGCGCTGCTGGGCGAGGCGGGGTTCACGCGGCTGGCCGAGGACTCGGCGTGGCCCGGCGAGCCGGGACGGTGGTACGTCGTGCGGGGCGGCAGCCTGATCGCCTGGGTCACCGCCTCCGGCCACGACGCCCACGACGGCTTCCGCATCGTCGGTGCGCACACCGACAGCCCCAACCTGCGCATCAAGCCCCAGCCCGACGTCGTGCGCGCCGGGGTCCGCCAGCTGGGCGTCGAGGCGTACGGGGGCGTGCTGCTCACCAGCTGGCTCGACCGCGACCTCGGGCTCTCGGGCCGCGTGGCGGTGCGGCGCAACGGCACCGGGGCGCTGGTGCGGCTGCTGCGGGTCGACAGGCCGGTCTGCGCCATCCCCCAGCTGGCCATCCACCTCGACCGCGAGGTCAACACCAATGGCCTGGTCGTCGATGCCCAGCACCACCTCACGCCGCTGTGGGGCATCGAACCACCGGCCGGCGCCGGTGCGTCCGCCGCCTCGGGCACCGCCGGCTTCGTCGGGTTCGTGGCCCACGAGCTGGGCGTCGCCGCGTCCGACGTGCTCGGGTGGGACCTGATGCTCCACGACCTGGCCCCCGGTGCGCTGGTCGGCCGCGACGACGAGCTCGTCGGCTCGGCGCGGCTCGACAACCTCGCCTCGTGCTGGGCCGCCGTCGAGGCGCTCACCGAGGTCGCACCGTCGGCCGGCGACGGGCCGGTGCCCGTGGTGTGCCTGTTCGACCACGAGGAGGTGGGCTCCACCTCCGACCGTGGGGCCGCCTCGACGCTGCTGCCCACCCTGCTCGAGCGCTCGGTCCTGGCCCGGGGCGGCGACCGCGAGTCGCTGCACCGAGCGCTGGCCCGCTCGGCGTGCCTGTCGGCCGACATGGCGCACGCGACCCACCCCAACTACGCCGATCGCCACGATCCCGAGCACCGGGTGGCGCTGAACGGCGGCCCGGTGCTGAAGCTGAACGCCAACGTCCGGTATGCCACCGACGCCCCGGGTAGCGCGCTCGTCGCGCTGGCGGCCGAGCAGGCCCGGGTGCCGCTCCAACGGTTCGCGATGCGCAGCGACCTGCCGTGCGGGTCGACGATCGGTCCGGTCACCGCTGCCCGCCTCGGCATCACGACGGTCGACGTGGGCATGCCCCAGCTCGCCATGCACGCGGCCCGTGAGCACGCGGGCAGCCACGACCCCGCCCGCTACCAGGCCCTGCTGGCGGCGTTCCTCGCCCCGGCCTGACAGGCTCCCGCCATGGACGTGGTCGAGGCCCGCGCAGTGCTCGGCGTCAGCGCCGCCGACGGGTGGGACGTCGTGCGGGCGGCCTACCGGCGCCGCATCCGCGCCGCGCACCCCGACACCCACGGCGTCGGCGCCACCCCCGCCGCGGCCCGGCTCAACCAGGCCTACACGGTGCTCAGCCGGGCGAAGCGCTCCGGCGAGCTGCGGACGCCCGAGACCCGGCCGGCCTCGAGCCCTGCTCCCCCGCCACCGCCGCCACCACCGCCGGTGGGCGTCGCCGCCGTCGGTTCCGACACGATCCTGCTGGCCGCACCCCCCGACGAGGCGTTCGCCCTGCTGCTCGACGCCGGCCACCAGGTGGGGAACGTGAGCTACGTCGACCGGGGCTGCGCCATCTTCGAGGTGGTGGTGCGCCAGGACGGCGAGACCTGCTCGCTGGTGGTCACCCTGCAGGGTCGCGCCCACGGGACCGAGGCGTTCCTGACCCTCGAGGCGATGGAGCGGGCGGCGTCCCTGCCGCCCGACCGCCAGCTCGAGCGGCTCGTCGCCGCCCTCTCCTGACCGCCGACCTCATTCGCTGCGCCCGCGGGACCCGCGCCGGGGCTCCGGCCGGCGTGCGCCGGGCAGGGACGCCCAGGCCGGGAGTCCCCTGACGGGGCGCGGTCGGCGGTCCGCCCGAGCTCGGCCCGGGCGGACCACCTGCACCGACCGAGGTCAGCCGACAGGCACGCCGGCCGCCAGCTGCTTGACGTCGGCGGTGGTGAGCGCGTTGCCGCCGATGCCCCACTCGCCGCTGGTGACCTCCTCG
>JAFGPU010000064.1 GCA_016936035.1 Acidimicrobiales bacterium | reverse complement strand
GTGGTGCTGTTCGACGAGATCGAGAAGGCCCACCCCGACGTGTTCAACACGCTGCTCCAGATCCTGGAGGAGGGGCGCCTCACCGACGCCCAGGGCCGTTCGGTCGACTTCCGCAACACCGTGCTGATCATGACCTCGAACCTGGGCACCGCCGACCTGCGCAAGGCCAACGTCGGCTTCGCCCGGGCCGACGAGTCGGTCTCCTACGAGAAGATGAAGGAAAAGGTCAACGATGCGCTCAAGCTGCACTTCCGGCCTGAGTTCCTCAACCGCATCGACGACACCATCGTCTTCCACGAGCTGACGAAGGACGAGGTCACCCAGATCGTCGACCTGATGATCCGCCGGGTGCAGCGCCAGCTGGAGGGCCAGGGTCTCGGGCTCGAGCTCACCCAGGAGGCCAAGTACCACCTGGCCGACAAGGGCTACGACCCGCAACTGGGCGCCCGGCCGCTCCGCCGGGCCATCCAGCGCCTGGTCGAAGACCCGGTGTCCGAGAAGCTGCTGCTCAAGGAGCTGCGAGCCGGCGAGATCGTCGTCGTCGACGTCGAGGACGATCCCGAGTCGCCCGGCGACAAGGTCCTCAACTTCCGCACGGTCGAGGGCTTCGTGCCGCCGCCGATGGAGCTTGCCGAGGCCGGCGACGCCTGACGGGCGCCGCCGCCGCCAACTCGTCCGGTTCGCCAACGGATGTGCCGACGGGGCCGCCTGCGGGCGGCCCCGTCCCGCGCCCGAGCGGCCGGCCGGGGTGAGCGGGGCGTTCCCGGTCCGGCCACTAGAGTCACCCCGCTCGACCCTCCTGCTGTGATGTCTCGCCGTCTCCTCATCGCCCCGCTGTCGCTGTTCCTCGTCGTGGTTCTGGCCGCGTGCAACGTGCGCACCGCGGTCACCGTCGACGTGGCGGACGACGGTTCCGGCACGGTCGAGGTGGCGCTCGGCCTCGACGCCGACGCCGTGGGCCGTCTGCCGGACCTCGACGACGACGGCGCCTCGGGTCCCGCCGACCTGGCGGCGCTGGTGCGCGCCGACGACCTCGTGGCGGCGGGCTGGTCGGTGGACGCCCCCGAGGCCGACGCCGACGGCACCACGTGGCTGCGGGTGTCGCGTCCGTTCGGCACCCCGGCAGAGGCCGAGCAGATCCTGGCGGGCGTCGCCGGACCGGACGGTGCGCTGCGCGACCTGCGCCTGACCCGCACCGAGTCGTTCGGGCGGACGCAGTACGAGTTCACGGGGACGGCCGACCTGAGCGGGGGTCTCGAGGCGTTCGGCGACGAGGGCCTGGCGGCCGCGCTCGACGGGGAGCCGCTGGGCGAGGATGCTGCGGCCATCGAGTTGCGGGCGGGCGAGCCGCTGGCCGACGTGTTCACCTTCGAGGTGGTCGCCCGGCTGCCGGGCGAGTCGACCACCTGGGCGCCCCGGCTGGGCGACGGTCCCGTCGAGATGTCGTCGTCCAGCACGGTCATCGACTGGCCGGTCGTCGCGCTGGCCGTGCTGGCCGCCGCGAGCGCGGCCGCTGTCGTGGTGGTGCTGGCGCTGCGCACCGGCCGATCCCGGCGCCGGGCCTGACGCTGCTGACCGGACGCCGCCCGGGCGCCGGCGATCACCCCAGACTGTCGTACCCCCTGCCTAGGGTGCGGGCATGTCTCGGGTGAGGACCGTCTTCCGCTGCAGCGAGTGCGGCGCCGAGGCGCCGAAGTGGACGGGCTGGTGCAGCGCGTGCGGGGCCACGGGCACCCTCGGCGAAGAGCTCGTCGGCTCGGCCGGCACCGGCCGGCGCGGCGCGGTGGCGCTGGCGCCGCCCTCCGTGCCCATCCCCATCGCCGAGGCGGTGGGCGAGGCCACCGAGCCGGTGCCCACCGGCGACGACGAGCTCGACCGGGTTCTGGGGGGTGGGCTGGTCCCGGGCTCGGTCACCGTCCTGGGCGGCGAGCCGGGGGTGGGCAAGTCGACGCTGCTGCTGCAGGCACTCGCGTCGATCGCCGCGGGCACCGCGGCGGGCCCGGCCACCTGCCTGTACGTCACCGCCGAGGAGTCGGCCCGGCAGGTGGCCCTGCGGGCCGAGCGGCTGCGGGTCACCTCGCCGTCGCTGTGGCTGGTGGCCGAGACCTCGTTGCCGCACGTCATCGCCCACCTCGACGCGCTGGCGCCCGACGTGGTCGTCGTCGACTCCATCCAGACGGTGCACGACCCCGACCTGGGCTCGGCGCCGGGCTCGGTCGGGCAGGTGCGGGGCTGCGCGCAACGGCTGGTCGCCGAGGCCAAGGGTCGGGGCGTCTCCATCGTGCTGGTGGGGCACGTCACCAAGGAGGGCGGGCTCGCCGGTCCCCGGGTCCTCGAGCACCTGGTCGACACCGTGCTCGCGTTCGAGGGCGAGCGCCACCACGCCCTGCGCATGCTCCGTGCGGTCAAGCACCGGTTCGGCAGCACCCACGAGCTCGGCCTGTTCGAGATGGGCGAGGACGGTCTCGAGGGCGTGCCCGATCCCAGCGCGCTGTTCCTGGCCGACCGCCAGGCGGGCGTGCCGGGGTCGGTGGTGGCCCCGGTGCTCGACGGCCAGCGCCCCCTGCTGGTCGAGGTGCAGGCGCTGGTCGTGCCCAGCAACGCGCCCTCGCCCCGTCGCACCGCCCAGGGCGTCGACGGTGGCCGGCTGGCCCAGGTGCTCGCGGTGCTCGACCGGCACGCCGAGCTCGACCTCAGCCGAGCCGAGGTGCACGTGGCGGTGGCCGGCGGGGTGCGGGTCGTCGAGCCGGGCGCCGACCTGGCCATGGCCCTCGCGGTCGCGTCGTCGGCCACGGGCCGGGCGGTGCCGGCCCAGCTGGTGACGTGCGGCGAGATCGGGCTCGGGGGCGAGTTGCGGCAGGTCCACCGCACCGAGCGACGGCTGGCCGAGGCGGCCCGGCTGGGGTTCCAGCGGGCGGTCGTCCCCCGGTCGGCACCCGACGCCCCGGGGGGCATGCGCCTGGTCCGGGCGGCGTCCATCGCGGACGCCATCGACCACCACGCGTTCGGCCCCGCGGCCGCCTAGCAGGCGGCCTCGCACCGTCGGCATGCGGTGCGGCTCGGTGGTGGCAGTACCATTGCGATGTGGTTACCCGCGCCAGTGCCCAGCTCATGGACGCGCTCGCCGCGGTGGCGCCCGGCACGCCGTTGCGCGAGGGCATCGACCGCATCCTCCAGGCCAACAAGGGCGCCCTCATCGTCGTGGGCGACGGTCCGGAGGTGCTCAACATCTGCTCCGGCGGGTTCCTGCTCGACGCCGCGTTCAGCCCCCAGCGCATGTCGGAGCTGGCCAAGATGGACGGGGCCATCATCCTGGCCAGCGATGCCAGCCGCATCGCCCGGGCCAACGTGCACCTGGTGCCCAACCCGAACGTGCCCACCTCCGAGACCGGCACCCGGCACCGCACCGCCGAGCGGGTCGCCCGCTCGATCGACGTGCCCGTGGTGTCGGTGTCCGAGGACATGTCGATCATCGCCGTCTACGTGGGCGACGAGAAGCACCCGCTCGAGACCATCCCGCGCCTGCTCGTCCGGGCCAACCAGGCGCTGCAGACGCTCGAGCGCTACCGCGACCGGCTCGACGGCGTGACGGCGTCGTTGTCCGCGCTCGAGGTCGAGGACCTGGTCACGGTGCGGGACGTGGTCAACGTGCTGCAGCGCACCGAGATGGTGCGCCGCATCGCGGACGAGATCGCGGGCGACATCGTGCAGCTCGGCGTCGACGGCCGCCTGGTCAGCCTGCAGCTCGAGGAGCTGATGGGCGGCGTCGAGGACGACCGCCGCCTCGTGATGCTCGACTACTTCACACCCGAGACCGAGTGGGACCTCGACCACGCCATGGGCGCCCTGGCGGGCATGGGCACCGAAGAGCTGCTCGACTCGACCGCGGTCGGCTCGACGCTGCAGATCCCGGGCACGCAGGTCGACCTCGACGCCAGCGTGCAGCCCCGGGGGTACCGGCTGCTGTCGCGCATCCCCCGCCTGCCGGAGGGCGTCATCGACAGCATCGTCGCCCGCTTCGGGTCGCTGCAGAAGATCATGCGGGCCACCATCGACGACCTCGACGAGGTCACCGGCGTCGGCGAGACCCGGGCACGCGCCATCAAGGACGGCCTGTCGCGGCTGGCCGAGTCGAGCATCCTCGACCGCTACAGCTGATCCGCACGCCGCCGCGCGCCGCAACCGGCGTGCGACCCGCTAGACACCGGGTCATGCGCATCACGTTGCCGTCCGGCACGCCCGCCGAGATCGCCCACCCGCCCGGACCCGCTGCGCGCGGGCTGGTGCTGGTTCCCGACATCGGTGGGCTGCGCCCGCTGTTCGACGAGATGGTGGCCCGGCTCGCCCGCGACCAGGGCTGGGTCGTGTGCGCGTTCGAGCTGTGGCCCGGACGCGACGACCTGCCCACCCTCGAGTCCCGGCTCGAGGCCGCCCGCACCCTCGACGACGAGCGGGTGCTGGCCGACGCCGTGGCCGCGGCCGAGGCGACCGGCGTCGACCCCGTCGGCATCACCGGGTTCTGCATCGGCGGGATGTACACGCTCAAGGCGGCGGGCACCGGTCGGTTCGCCCGCGCCGCGTCCTTCTACGGCATGGCCCGCATCCCCGACATGTGGCGCAGCCCCACCCAGGGCGAGCCGCTCGAGGCGCTGGCGTCACCGAGCGCGTGTCCCGTCCTCGCCATCGCCGGGACCGACGACCCGTGGTTGCCCGCCGACGACCTGGTCGCGCTCGAGGCCGCAGGGGTCGAGGTCGTGCGCTACGAGGGCGCCGATCACGGCTTCGTGCACGACCCCGACCGCGACGCCCACCGGGCCGACGACGCCGCCGACGCCTGGCGGCGCGTGCTGCACCATCTGAGCGGCGCGGAGGCTCCGTCGCAGGCGTGAGGGGCCCGGCGGTCAGCGGGCCCGGCGCTCGAGCTGCTCGCGGTCGGTGATGCGGTAGCGGCGCTCGGACTGCTCGATCCACCCCAGGCGAACGAAGCTGGCGATGGCCTTGTTGACCCGTTCGCGCGACGCCCCGACCATGGCGGCCAGCTCCTCCTGAGTGACGGGCAGCGTGAACTCGTCGGCCCCGGCGGCCATCTCGACCAGGCGCTTGGCGGTGCGGCCGGTGACGTCGAGGAACACCGAGTCGGCCAGCGCCACGTCCATCGTGCGCAGCCGCCCGGCCAGCAGCGCGACGACGCCCCACAGCAGCTCCGGTCGCTGCTCGTAGACCTCGCGGATCGGCCGGTAGCCGATGGCGAGCACCTGCGACTGCTCGAGGGCGCGGGCCTCGGCCGAGCGGCCGAGCGGCTCGAACAGGCCCATCTCGCCGAACAGGTCACCGGACTCCATCAGCGCGACCACCGACTCGCGGCCGTCGATCGACCGCTTGGCGATGGCGATGCGTCCGGAGATCACCACGTAGAGGGTGTCGGGCTCGTCGTCCTCGTGGAAGAGCACGTCGCCGCGCCGGAGGTCCTCGGTGGTGCTGGCATCCGCGAGCTGGAGCAGTTCGGCTGGGGTGAGATCGCCGAAGAGGTCGACGCCGGCGAGCAGGTCGGTGGGGCTCATCACCCGGGAACGATAACGACGACCGCGCCTGTCGTCCCGACAGATGGGTGTCGGGCGTCTCACCGGTAGCCTCCGCCTGGCATGCACGAGGTCTGGGTCATCGTGGTCGCCGCCGGTTCGGGACGGCGCTACGGCGGTGCGAAGCAGTACGAGCTGTTGGCGGGACGCCGGGTGCTCGACTGGTCGCTCGACGCCGCGCGCGCCGTCACCGGCGACGGTGGGGGCGTGGTGGCGGTGGTGACGCCGGCCCACGCAGCAGACGACGAGCCCGGGGCTGACGTGGTGGTCGCCGGGGCGGCGACCCGCTCGGGGTCGGTGCGCGCCGGCCTGGCGGTGGTGCCCCAGGGCGCAGACGTCGTGGTGGTGCACGACGGCGCCCGCCCGCTCGCCGAGCCCCGTCTGTTCCAGGCGGTGGTGGACGCGGTGCGGGCCGGAGCCGATGCCGCGATCCCGGGCACGGCGGTCACCGACACGCTGCGGGCGCGCAGTGGCGGGCTGGTCGACCGCGACGGGCTCGTGGCGGTCCAGACGCCGCAGGCGTTCCGTGCCTCGGCGCTGCGTGCCGCCCACGCCACCGACGCCGAATCGACCGACGATGCGTCGCTGGTCGAGGCCGAGGGTGGCAAGGTGGTCGTCGTGGACGGCTCGCCGACGAACCTGAAGATCACGCGACCAGCCGACCTGGCCATCGCCGAGGCGTTGCTCCGTGCCCGCTGACCCACCCCGCATCCGGGTCGGGCAGGGCTTCGACGTGCACCCCTTCGCCGACGACCCGGCGCGACCTCTGGTGCTGGGGGGCGTGACGTTTCCGGGCGCCGTGGGGTTGGCCGGCCACAGCGACGCCGACGTCATCGCCCACGCCGTGACCGACGCCCTGCTCGGTGCGGCGGGGCTCGGCGACATCGGCCAGCACTTCCCCGACACCGACCCCGCGCTCGCCGGGGCGGACTCGATCGTGCTGTTGGGCCGCGCCGTCGCTGCCGTGCGCGAGGCGGGTTGGGTGCCGCAGAACGTCGACTGCACGGTGGTCCTCGATGCGCCGAAGCTGGCGCCGCACCGCGACGCCGTCCACGAGCGCCTGTCCACGGCGGTGGGCGCTCCCGTGACGGTCAAGGGCAAGCGCCCCGAGGGACTGGGCGCGCTGGGCCGGTCCGAGGGCGTGGCGTGCATCGCCGTCGCGCTCGTCGTGGAGGCGACGTGAGCGCGGCGCGCCGGGGCGGTGGCCAGAGCGGCCGGGGGCGGCGCGGCCAGAGCGGCCAGGGCGCGCCCCGAGGACAGGGGGCTCCCCGGGGTCAGCGACGGGGCTCGGACGCGCCGCGAGGTCAGGGCACGCCCCGTGGCCAGGGGCGGGGCCGCGGGCAGGCCCGGGGTCGCGGGCGCGGGGGGCGCAAGCCTCCGCCCACCCGCGTGACGACCGGTGCGGTGGCGCCGCTCCCCGCCGGCCGTCGCGGTCGTGTGTCGTCCGCTCGCGGCTTGGGCGGCGATCAGGTCGAAGGTCGCCAGGCCGTGCGGGAGCTGCTCATCGCCGGCCGTCGTAAGGTGCGCGAGATCTGGATGGTCGACGAGGGCGACGACTCGCCCATCCTCGGCGACATCCGCGAGCTCGCCGCCGCCGACCGGGTG
>JAFGPU010000063.1 GCA_016936035.1 Acidimicrobiales bacterium | reverse complement strand
GCCGTCAGCCGTCAGAAGTCGGCCTTGACGGTGACGTGGCCCTGCACCCGCACGCCGAACCACCCCAACCCGGGCTGGCGCAGCGCGACGCGCACCTCGTAGCGGCCCGGCTCGTCGGGCACCTCGACCGGCACGGCGATGTCGGTGCGCGTTCCCGGCGGCAGCGTGCGGGTGATCGGGCCCATCGGGTTGACGACCGGCTCGGTGTCGGGCCGCGGCTCGTCCGCACCGGCGCCCAGCCGGAACCAGCGGACCCCCACCTTGACGGGGCGGGGCGGCACCGTGCCGAGAGGCCGGTCGGTGCGGTTGACGACCTCGACCGTCCACGTGGTCACGTCACCCGCCCGGGCGACCGGCGGTGGCGCGCCCCGGACCCCGCAGCGGGCGGCGTCGTCGACGTCCAGCGCCTGGCCCATCGCCGCCAGGGCGGCGGCGACCTGCGGGGTGACGAGCTGCAGCGTGGCCTCGGCGGGGGTGGGCTGCCGGCGGGCCGGCCGCGCCGCCGAGCGATGCTGCTCGACGGCCCTGGCGGCGTTGGTGCCGAAACCCGTCGCGGCGCTGCGCACGGCCCCGGCGCCCACCGCGAGGATGTCGTAGATCTCGAGGCACGGCATGGGGATGCGCTCGACGACGCCGAAGGTGCGCAGGTCGACGACCGCGATCTCGCCCCGGTCGTCGTTCCGTTCACGGTGGGCATTGCCTCCCACCAGGGCGAACGGCCCGACGAAGGCCAGGCCGCGCGTGAACCGGGCGACCCGCGCCCGGCGCCGGACCGTGCCCTCGGCGCCGAGCTCGGTGAGCGTGCCCTTCGTCGACTCGCACACGTACCAGCGGCCGCCGCGCCGGCGGGGCGTGTGCGGGTGTGCCAGGCCGGTGAGGACGTCACGCCCGGCCGCCAGGTCGTGCACGAACCCCGCCCCGTCCAGGCGGTCGTCCTTCCACTGCTTGTGGCGGTCGAACCGACCGAAGGCGCACACGTGCAACGCGCCGTCGACGACGACCATCGAGTTGACGTGCCAGCCGTCGGGCACCGTCGACCCCTGCCACACCATCGTCGGCTGGTCGGCGCCGGGCTCGACGCGCCACACGGCGTCGTCCCAGCTCGAGCTGATGTGCACGGCGCCGTCGAACCACACGACGTCGTGCGGGTCGCGGATGGCGTCGAAGCGCTCGTAGGTGCGGACGCCCCGGGCGTCATACGACAGCAGCTCGCACGTGGACGTCTGCTCGCCGGGGGCCCGCAGGACCCGCCACAGCCGGCCGCCCCCGACGGCCAGGCCGGACGTCGGCAGGTCGTCGAGCGCCCGGGGCGCCCCCGTGGTCAGGTCGTAGAGGCCGCCACCCCACTTGCCGAAGCCGCTGACCAGCACCCGCACGTCGCCGAGCAGGTCGTGCCACCCGCTGCGTCGCTCCTCCGCCACGGCGGGCGACGCTAGCGGCGCGACCGGCTCGTCGGGCGTCACTCGATGCCGTGCTCCAGCGCGTAGCGCACCAGCTCCTGCCGGCGGTTGAGGTGGAGCTTGCCCAGGATGTTGCGCACGTGGTTCTCGACCGTCTTCTCGGCGATGAACAGCTGCTCGCCGATCTCGCGGTAGGTGTGGCCCCGCGCCACGTACTGCAGGACCTCACGCTCACGCGCCGACAGCGGCTGCGTGGGCCCCGCCGCCCGGGCCATGCGCCGGAACTCGCCCAGCACCAGCGAGGCGAGCGCGGGCGAGAACACCGGCTCGCCCCTGGCCGCCCGCCACAGCTCGCGGCGCAGCTCGTCGGGGGGCGTGCTCTTGACCAGGTAGCCGTTGGCCCCGGCCGCGACGGCGTCGAGCAGGTCGCGCTCCTGCTCGCTGACCGTGAGCATGACGATGCGGGTGTCGTCGCCGCAGGCGCGGGCCACCTTGAGGCCGCCCCCGTTCGGCATGTGCAGGTCGCACACCACCAGGTCCGGAGTCGCCGACCGCACGAGATCGATGGCCTCGTCGGCGTCGCCGGCCTCGCCCACCACGTGGAAGTTGGGGCCCAGGTCGGCCTTGAGGCCCGACCGCCAGATCGGGTGGTCGTCGGCCACGACGACCCGGACGGCCGAGAGGTCGCTCACCGATGTCGGCTCCTGTTCACGAACCTGGAGCGTAGGTGGCCTCCGGCGACGACGCAGCGACGGCGGGTGATCCTGCCGTCACGGACCGGTCGGCACCCAGCAGCGCACCTCGGCGCCCCGGCCCGGGTTGCCGTCGACCTCGACGCGCCCGCCGACCTCGGCGATGCGCCCCCGGACGGACACCCGCAGGCCGGCCCCGTCGGGCGTGGCGGCCGGATCGAAGCCGGCGCCGTCGTCCTTGACCGAGCAGAACAGGGCGCCGTCGACGGGCTCCGCGAAGACGGTCACCCGCCCGGCCCGGCCGTGCTTGCCCGCGTTGGCCAGCGCCTCGCCCACCGCGCCCGCCAGGGCGTCGACGGTGCGCTCGGGCAGCGCCGGGGTGTCGGGGGCCAGCGCGACCCGGGCCGTGCCCCCGTAGCGGTCCTCGAAGCGGGCGGCCGCCGCCCGCAGCCGGGTCCCGAGGTCGCCACCGCCGCCGATCGAGCCGGGCGTGCCGAACAGGAACTCGCGCAGCTCGCGCTCCTGCTCGTGGGCGAGGCGGACGAGGTCGGGATCGCCGGTGCGGCGCTGGACCACGGCCAGGGTCTGCAGCACCCCGTCGTGGAGCGTGCGCGCCACCTCCTCCCGGGCCTGCGCCAGCGAGATGCGGCGCTCGGCCTCGCGCAGGCGGGCGGTGACGAACCCGGCGACGAGACCGGCGAGCGCGTACAGGACGATGCTCGAGATGACGCCGACCGTGTCGCGACCGGCCCAGGCGCCGGGCCCCAGCAGCTCGCCGAGGCCCCGGCCGACGCCGATGGTCACACCGGCCGCCACGCCGCCCCGGGCCCGGAACGCGATGCCGGCGGTCAGCACGCCGGCCAGCGGCCAGGCCGACGACAGGCTCTGCGGGTGGGAGACGCCGTTGTAGGCCAGCTCGTCGCCCATCTCGAGCGCGACGGCCACGGCGACCTCGACCGCCACGAGCGGCAGGGTGAGCAGGCGGGCGGGCGCCGTCGCGAGGAGCGCCGTGGTGGCGGCGGTCACGAGCAGCGCCGCGCCCACCAGCGCCAGCGCCAGCCACGGGCGGGCCGGGGATTCCCGCAGCGCGTCGCGATTGACGACCAGCAGCACGGCGGCCCACCCCCAGGCCAGCCACCGGAACACGGCGATGCCGGCGAGCAGGCTGCGCACCAGCGCGTCCTCGCCGTCGTGGCGGGCGGCGGTGCCCGCGATGCGGGCGGCGACGTTCACGGGCCCGGTCGTGACCGCTCGGAGGCCGGACTCAGGCGCCCGGTGACTCGTTCAGGTTCTCGTTGGTGGCCCGGTACAGGTCGTAGATCTCCTTGCAGACCTGGCACATCGGCAGCTTCTTCGGGTCACGCTGCGGGACGAAGCGCTCGCCGCACAGCGCCTCGACCGCGAAGCCGTAGATGCGGGCCTCGGTGACCTTGGCGAGGGCCGACTCGCCGGGGTCGGTGCGCACGATGTGCGCGACCTTGGGCTCGCCTGTCCGCAGGTCTTCCTCGGTGCGCTCGTCGAGGCGCTCGTCGAGGTCGGGCTGGATGGTCGTCAGCGGGCTGTTCACCGCCGTCCAGGGTAGTTGCCGGCCTGCCGGCGCCGCCCCCACCTCGTCGCACCCCACGGCGCGGTGGGGGCGGGTGTTTCACCTTGTTCCGAATGCCGGGGTCGTTCCGATCGCCGGGGGCGCACTTTCGGAACGAGGTGACACGACGCTGTGGCCGGGTGCGACGGTGGCCCGGTGATCGCGCGATGGCCCAGCACCGACGCGCGGTTCGGCCGACTGCTCGGCAGCCGCTCAGGCGCCCCGCTCGGCGAGCACGGCGAAGCCCCGGGCGACGTCGACCAGGTGGTGCACCGGGTCGTGGATGAAGTAGCGGGCGAAGGTGTCGACCGTGAAGGTCGCGCCGTCGCTGCGGTTGCCGGTGCGCTGCCAGGCGTCGCCGGACACGCTCTCGAACCGGTCGGCCATCGGGCCCGCCGCCTGGTCGATGGCGGCCGCGACGAGCGCCGGGTCCTGCTCGTCGTATCGATCGGCCACCGCCGCGGCGTCCTGGTCCCAGTTGGCGAAGTCGGGGTCGTCCTCGGTGAGCATCAGGGCGAGCCGCTGGTCGTACAGCCGGAGCACGTCGCGCACGTGGCAGGCGTACTCGAGGGCGGACCACCGGTCGTCGGACGGGCGGGTGGTCAGCTCGTCGCGGGGCCGGGCCAGGACCTGCTGCCACTCGGCGGCGTTGTCCCGCACCATCTGCCCCACCTGGTCGAGCTCGACCGCCCGGGCGTCGAAGCCGCACTCGGGGCAGGGGCGGTCGAGCACCCAGGTCCAGTCCTTGGTGTCGGGTTCGATCGGCATCGCCGGCGACGCTACCCACCGGGGTTTCGCGCCGGCACGTGAGTTCCGTCCCCCGGCACGGGGCTTGGCGCTCAGCTCAGCGGTCGAGGCCGACCAGCAGGTGGCGGGCCGCCGAGGCGAGGGCCTCGCCCGCGGGGGTGGGGGGCAGGCGGTCGAGGTCGGCGACGGCGCGGTCGACGTAGGCCCGGGCGTCGGAGACGGCGAGGGTGACGCCGTCGCCCCCGCGCACGATCGCCAGCGCTCGGGCCTGGGCGTCGGGCTCGAGCGGACCGCCGAGCAGGGACCGCAGCTCGCCGCCGCCGGCACCGTCGAAGGCACGGAGGACGGGCAGGTTGTACACGCCCTCGGCCATGTCGTGCCCGGCCGGCTTGCCCAGCTCCTCGTCGGTGGCGACGACGTCGAGGATGTCGTCGACGACCTGGAACGCCATGCCGTAGTGCAGGCCGAAGTCGGTGAGCGCGTCGACCTGCGCGCGGGGCAGGTCGGCGACGATGCCGCCGATGCGGCAGGCGGTCGAGTAGAGCGCGGCCGTCTTGCCCTCGATGGCGGCGGCGTAGTCGGCCACGCTGCGGTCGGTCTGGTAGGCGAACTGCAGCTCGCGCACCTCGCCCTCGCACAGCCGGCCGATCGTGGCGGCGAGCAGGCCGGCCACCTCGGTGCCGAGCGAGGCCGCCAGCTCGGAGGCGCGGGCCAGCAGGAAGTCGCCCGAGAGGATGGCCCGCAGGTTGCCCCACCGGGCGTTCACGCTGTCGACCCCGTGACGGGTGGCGGCCTCGTCGATGACGTCGTCGTGGTGCAGCGAGCCGACGTGCACCAGCTCGCAGGCGACCCCGCCGGTGACGGCGTCGTCGCTGACGGTCGCCGCCGGGTCGCCGGCGGTCGAGGACAGGGCGGCCAGCACGGGCCGCAGGCGCTTGCCACCCGCCTTGACCAGGTGCGAGGCCATCTCGGCCATGGCCGTGTCGTCGGACTCGACGGCGCCGAGCAGGCGCTTCTCGACGCGCTCGCGCAGGACGGGCAGGCCGGGCAGGTCGAGCAGCGGGTTGGGGGTGGCCACGGGCAGACGCTAGGTGACCTGGGCCGGTGGCTGAAAGACGCGCCGGGCCGCACGGGACCGGCGCGGGCCCCGAGGTGGCCACGGTCCGTCCCGGGCCACGCGCGATCCGGTTACGAACCCCGGGTTCGATCGGTCGGCGGCGTCGTCGTCCCAGTTGGGCTGTAGAGTTTCCCCACGGATCCCCCGACTGGCGGGAGGCAAGTCTCTTGTTCGAACGGTTCACCGACCGGGCACGACGGGTCGT
>JAFGPU010000062.1 GCA_016936035.1 Acidimicrobiales bacterium | reverse complement strand
GGGATCTGGGAGGGGTCGTCCTGACCGTCGGCGTCCATCAGGACCACGTACTCGCCGCGCACGCGGGCGAGGCCGGCGTCGAGCGCCGCCGACTTGCCGGCGTTGCGGCGCAACCGCACGTTGACGACCTCGGGCCCCGCCATCTGGCGCATGAGCTTGTCGGTGCCGTCGGTGCTGCCGTCGTCGACGACGACGATCTCGAAGGTCACCCCTGCGTCACGCAGCGCGGCGGAGGTCTCCGGGATGAGCTCTGCCAGGTTGTCGCGTTCGTTGTACGCCGGCAAGAGCACTGACACCTGCGTCCCCATGCCTCCCCTTTCACCCAGCCGAGGCACAACCGTAGCGGCCGTGAGCGCACGGTGCCGCCTCCGGATCCGTCGCCCTGCTGGTCGACGGGTGTGCTCGCTCAGCCGAACCGGCGCATGTGCACGTTGAGCACCAGGCCCAGCGCCAGCCACGAGGCGACGACCGACGACCCGCCGTAGCTCATGAACGGCAGCGTGATGCCGGTGATCGGCATGATGCCCACCGCCATGCCGATGTTCTGGAAGATCTGGAACACCAGCATCGACAGCACGCCGACGCAGATGAGCGTGCCGAGCCTGTCGTAGGCGATCTGCGCGGTACGCCAGACCCGGACGCACATGAGCGCGAGCAGTCCCAGCACCGTCACCGAGCCGACGAAGCCCAGCTCCTCGCCCACCGCCGTGAAGATGAAGTCGGTGTGCTGCTCCGGCACGAAGCCCAGACGCGTCTGCGTGCCCTCGAGCCAGCCCTTGCCCGACACGGACCCCGAGGCGATCGCCGCCTTGGACTGGTCCGCGTTGTAGGCCTCGGTCTGCACGTCCTGGCCGTCGGCGTCGACGAACACCTCGAGCCGGGCGCGCTGGTACTCGTCGAGGACGTCGGAGGTGAGCACGCCGACCACGCCGATGATGCCGACGGCGGTCAGCACCACGATGTGCCGGCTCCGGGCGCCACCGATGAGCAGCATGCCCATGGTGATGGCGATGAACACCAGCGCCGTGCCCAGGTCGGGCTGCAGCAGGATGAGGCCCGTGGGCAGCCCGAACAGCACCAGGGCGACGCCCAACCGGCCGAGCTTGAGCGGCACGTCGGACGAGGCCAGCAAGGCCGCGACCGCCAGGATGGCCACCACCTTGGCCAGCTCGGCCGGCTGCAGCTGGAACGCGCCGAGCTGGAACCACGCCTGCGAGCCCCGCCTCTCGCTGCCGAGCGAGGTCACCACCAGCACCAGCAGCACCATCACTGCGGTGTAGGGCAACCACGCGAAGTCGCGCAGCCGCCGGTAGTCGACCAGCGTGACCAGCACCATGCCCACCACGCCGATGGCGATGAACATCACCTGCTTGCGCAGGAACGACAGGTCGTACACGTCGGGGTCGGTGCCGCGGGTCGACGACAGGATCATCAGTGCGCCGAGCACCGACGCCGCCGCCGCGGTGCCCAACAGCACCAGGTCGACGTGCTTCCACGCCGCCGGCGCACGCGGCCGGAACAGGCTCTCGTCGCGACGCCGTCCCCGCAGGTTGGTCGGGCGGGCGAGGCGCTCGCGTGCCGGGAGGCGACCGAGGTCGAGCGCTCCCCGCGCCATCAGCCCACCTCCGCAGGTGCCCTGCGGTCAGTCATAGGAGCCGCCCGTCTCGGTCAGCTCGTCGGTCCCACCCTCCGGCAGGCCGTCCGGACCCACCGGCTGCAGGGGCGTCACCCCCGCCAGGGCGTCGAAGAGCGCTCGGGCGACCGGGGCCGCGGCGGTGCCGCCGAAGCCGGACTCCTCGAGGAACACCGACACCGCGTACTCGGGGGCGGGCGCCGGACCGAACGCGGCGAACACCGCGGTGTCGGCCTTGTCGTCGACCTGGGCGGTGCCGGTCTTGCCGGCGATCGGGTACAGGTCGAGCGGGAACCCCGAGAACGCGCTGACCGCGGTGCCGTTCACCGGTACGCCCACGAGCCCGTCGAACAGCGGCTGGCGCACCTCCGGCGGCATCGGCACCTCGGCCGCGACCTCGGGCTCGAACTCGGCGGTCACCTCGCCGGTCTGGTAGTCCTCGGCCCGCAGGGCGATCTGGGGGACGTAGCGGGTGCCCCCGTTGGCGAACGTCGCGTAGCCGTTGGCGAGCTGCAGCGGCGTCACCAGCACATCGCCCTGGCCGATGGCCATGTTGACGTTGTCACCCGTGCGCCACACCCCGTCGTTGCAGTCGATCTGGTCGCAGAACTCGCGCTTCCACGTCGCCGTGGGCACCCGACCGGGCTTCTCGCTGGTGAGGTCGATGCCGGACGGCTCGCCGATGCCCCACGGCACGAGGTGGTTCTGCATGGCGTCGTCGCCGCCGAACCGGTCGCGCTGCAGCCAGAACTGCGCGCCCACGTTGTAGAAGTAGGCGTCCGACGAGATGGTGATGGCCCGCTGCATGGTGACGTTGCCGTAGGACGCACCCCCGGCGTTGGTGCGGTAGCACTTGGCCCCCGAGCAGCCCGGGATCTGGTAGCCACCGCGGTCGACGAACACGGTGTCGGGCGCCATCACCCCCGCCATCATGGCGGAGTAGCCGACGAACAGCTTGTAGGTCGACCCCGGTGCCCACTGGCCCTGGATGGCCCAATTGTTGAGGGGGAAGTGGTTGGCCGGGTCGTTGAGGTACTCCCACTCGCGGGTGTCGATGCCGTCGATGAACATGTTCGGGTCGAACGACGGGTACGAGGCCATGGCGATGACCTCGCCGTTGTTGGG
>JAFGPU010000434.1 GCA_016936035.1 Acidimicrobiales bacterium | reverse complement strand
ATGTCCTGGCCGACGTGAGGGCGGTTGCGCGTGCGGCAGATCATGTCGCCCCGGGAGACGTCGATGTCGTCGGCGAGCCGGATCGTCACGGCCCGGGGCGAGAACGCCTCGTCGACAGGACCGTCGGCGGTCTCGATCGCGGCGATGGTCGATGTCAGGCCGGACGGCAGCACGACCACCTCGTCGCCCGGCTTGAACACGCCGCCGGCCACGGTGCCCGCGTAGCCGCGGTAGTCGTGCAGCTCGTGGTCGGACTGGGCCTGCGGGCGGATGACGTACTGCACGGGGAAGCGGGCGTCGATGAGGTTGCGGTCGCTGGCGATGTGCACCTCTTCGAGGTGGTGCAGCAGCGACGACCCCTCGTACCAGTCCATGTTGGCCGAGCGCTCGACGACGTTGTCGCCGTGCAGGGCCGAGATGGGCACGAACGCCAGGTCGCCGACGTCGAGCTTCATCGCGAAGCTGCGGAACTCGGCCTTGATCTCGTCGTAGCGCTGTTGGGACCAATCGACGAGGTCCATCTTGTTGATGCACACCACGAGGTGGGGGATGCCGAGCAGCGACGCCAGGAAGGCGTGGCGACGCGACTGCTCGACCACGCCCTTGCGGGCGTCGATGAGCACCAGCGCCAGGTCGGCGGTCGACGCCCCGGTGACCATGTTGCGCGTGTACTGGATGTGGCCGGGGGTGTCGGCGATGATGAACTTGCGCCGGGGGGTGGCGAAGTAGCGGTAGGCCACGTCGATGGTGATGCCCTGCTCGCGCTCGGCTCGCAGGCCGTCGGTGAGCAGCGCCAGGTTGGTGTGGACGTCGCCGCGCTCGAGGCTGGTGCGCTCGACCGACTCGAGCTGGTCCTCGAAGATGGCCTTGGAGTCGTAGAGCAGCCGGCCGATCAGGGTCGACTTGCCGTCGTCGACGCTGCCGGCGGTGGCGAAGCGCAACAGCTCCATCAGAAGTACCCCTCGCGCTTGCGATCTTCCATGCCTGCCTCGCTGATGCGATCGTCGGCCCGCGTCGCACCACGTTCGGTGATGCGGGTGACGGCGGTCTCCTCGATGATGGCGGCGACGTCCGCGGCGACCGACTCGATGGCGCCCGTGCAGGTGGCGTCGCCGACGGTGCGGAACCGCACGGGGCGCTCCTCGACCTCTTCCCCCTCGGCGAGGGTGATCCACGGGGATTCCGCCAGCCACATGCCGTCCCGCTGGATGACCCGGCGGGTGTGGGCGAAGTAGATGCTCGGCAGGTCGATGTCCTCGGCCTCGACGTACTGCCAGATGTCGAGCTCGGTCCAGTTCGAGATGGGGAAGACGCGGATGTGCTCGCCCTTGCGGTGGCGCCCGTTGTAGAGGCTCCACAGCTCGGGCCGCTGGTTCTTCGGGTCCCACTGGCCGAAGTCGTCGCGGAAGCTGAAGACGCGCTCCTTGGCGCGCGCCTTCTCCTCGTCGCGGCGGGCGCCACCGAACACCGCGTCGAAGCGGTTCTGCTCGATGGCTTCGAGCAGCGGCACGGTCTGGAGCCGGTTGCGGGTGGCGCCGGGCCCGACGTCCTCGACCACCCGGCCGTCGTCGATCGCCTGCTGCACGCTCACGACCACGAGGCGCACGCCGAGCTCGGCGACACGGCGGTCGCGGTACTCGAGCACCTCGGGGAAGTTGTGGCCGGTGTCGATGTGCATCACCGGGAACGGCAGCTTCGCCGGGGAGAACGCCTTCACCGCCAGGTGGAGCATGACCGCCGAGTCCTTGCCGCCGGAGAACAGCAGCACGGGACGCTCGAACTCGGCGGCGACCTCGCGGATGATGTGGATCGCCTCGGCTTCGAGCGCCTGCAGGTGGGTCAGCTCGTAGGACGTAGACGTGGTACTCGACATGGAACCTCCACGCTAAAGCTGACCCATCAGGTAAGCAATTCGCCCGCGGTCTGATAAGCAGGGTCTATGCCCGAGACCACGAGCGAGGACCATAGCCTGGCCGCTCAGCTCGCGACCGAGGCAGGTCGGCTGCTCGTCGAGCTGCGGGCCCGCCTGGTCGCCGACGACCCCCACCTCGACCCCAAGGCTCTGGGTCGGGAGGGCGACCGTCGGGCGCACGACCTGCTCGTGGCGCGCCTCGCCGCCGCCCGGCCGGGCGACGCCGTGCTGTCGGAGGAGGGCCTCGCCGACGAGGCGAGGTTGACGGCCGGTCGGGTGTGGATCGTCGATCCGCTCGACGGCACCCGCGAGTTCGGCGAGGTTCCCCGCACCGACTGGGCCGTGCACGTCGCGCTGGTGGTCGGGGGCGAGGCGGTCGCGGGAGCGGTGGCGCTGCCCGGTCGCGACCTCACGCTGGCCACGAACACGCCGCCCCCCACGCCCCCGGCGTGGGCGGGACCGCCCCGCATCGTCGTGAGCCGCAGCCGTCCCCCGGCCGAGGCCGCCCGGGTCGCAGACGCGTTGGGGGGCGAGCTGGTCCCGCTCGGCTCCGCCGGGGCCAAGGCCATGGCCGTGGTGCTGGGCGACGCCGACGTCTATGCCCACAGCGGCGGCCAGTACGAGTGGGACTCGGCCGCCCCGGTGGCGGTGGCGCGGGCGGCCGGACTGCACGTCTCCCGCCTCGACGGCTCGCCCCTCGTCTACAACCGGCCCGACCCCTACCTGCCCGACCTGCTCGTCTGCCGGGCCGAGCTGGCCGACGCCGTCATCGCCGCCGCCCGGGGCTGACCGGCTCCGTCCGACCCGATCACGGCGTGCGCCGGGCGTCCCTCGGGCGAGATCCGGCGGCTGCGGAGGTCGCGGACGCCGTCGGCACGCGTCACCCAGGGCGGGGCTCGGCGGCGACGCGCTGGACGGTGGGAGCGTCGGCCGGCGGATCGAAGGCCAGGCGCAGGATGTGGTCGGCCACCCAGGCGGGGCTGTTGTAGGCGTCGGTGCGCTTCAGCTCGTGGAACCGCTCGACGGCGGGGAAGCGCTCGGCCGGGGTGGCGCGGATCGACGCCTGCATGTCGGTGTCGACCACGCCGGGGGCCACGGCGTAGGCGCGCAGGCCGGCGTCGGCCTCCTCCGCCGCCACGACCCGGGTGGCCTGGTCGACCGCGGCCTTCGATGCGCAGTAGGCCGCCCAGCCGGCGTACGGCGTGGTGGCCGCGCCGCTGGAGATGTTGACCAGCGTCCCGCCACCCGGCCGGGCGCGGACGTGGCGCGCGAACGCGGCGCTGCCGTACAGGACCCCCAGCACGTTCGCGTCGACGTTGGCGCGCAGCTCGCCGGGATCGGCATCGCGCAGCGGGCCGATCGGGGCCAGCAGCCCGGCGTTGTTCACCCACAGGTCGATGCGGCCGAACCGGTCGACCACGGCGGCGCAGAACCGGTCGACGGCCCCGGCATCGGTGACGTCGACCTCGGCCGTCACCACGTCGGCGCCGGCGGCCGCCGGTGGTGAGGGCCGGTGGCGAGCGCACAGCCCGACGGCGACGCCCACCGCCGCGAACCGCTCGGCCATCCCCGCCCCCAGCCCCCGGCTGGCGCCGGTCACCACGGCCACGCGCCGGTCGGCGTCCGCCCCGCCGCTCGGGCTCGGTCCTTCTACTGTGCGATCCATGTCCGGATTCGAGCAGGCGGTGGTACGGGTCCTCCACTCACTTCGCCCCGGCGAGGTCGTGACCTACGGCGAGGTGGCCGCCGAAGCCGGGTACCCGGGGGCGGGGCGGGCGGTCGGGCGCGTCCTCGCCACCGGTGGCGACGGCCTGCCGTGGTGGCGGGTGGTGACCGCAGCGGGCCGGCTCGTGCCCGGGCACGAGACCGAGCACGCCCGCCGTCTCGCCGCCGAGGGGATCGCCGTGGCCGACGGCCACGTGCTCGCCGTGCCCGACGAGGTCGACCCGGCCGTGTGACGCCCGACCCGGAGCGTCGCCCCCCGGCCACGACGCACCAAAGCCCCGCGCCCACGGCAGACTCGACACGATGGCTGTCGCCCCCACCGACCTCGACCAGGGCAGCTTCAGCGACGCGCCGCCGTGGACCATCGACGACCCCGAGGCGCTCACCTGGCGGCGGGGGCTCGACGAGGTGCGCGCCCGGGTGCTGGCCGAGGTGCCGGCCCTGACGACCCCGGGCCGCTGGCCGCCGGGCGCCCGGCTGGCCGTCGTCGCCCGCAGGCTCGGGACCGCCGTGGGGCTGTGGCGCCTGCGCGAGAAGTCGGCCGGGGGCGAGGTCAGCCGAGCGGGCATCTCGCGACGGCTGCGCCTGGCCGCCGAGCGGCTCGGGCCCACCTACATCAAGCTGGGTCAGATCATCAGCTCGGGCGAGGGCATCTTCCCCCCGGAGCTGGTCGACGAGTTCAAGCTCTGTCGCGACCAGGTGCCGGCCGAGCCCTTCCGGGTGGTGCGCGAGGTCGTCGAGGCCGATCTCGGACGCCCGCTCGACGAGGTGTTCCGCTGGGTCGACCGCACGCCGCTCGCCGCCGCGTCGATCGCCCAGGTGCACGCCGCGACGCTGCGCACCGGCGAGCGCGTGGTGGTGAAGGTCCAGCGCCCGGCCGTCGCCGAGCTGGTGCACGACGACCTGCGGGTCATGGCGTGGCTGGCGCCGAAGCTCGTCGGCCGCATCCCCATCGCCGCGCTGGCCAACCCCCCGGCGCTGGTCGAGCTGTTCGCCCAGACCATCGCCGAGGAGCTCGACTTCCGGCTCGAGGCCGAGAACATGCTCGACGTCGCCCGCACCTTCGCCGAGCTGGGCCAGCGGGGCTACGTGATCCCCCGTCCCCACCCGACGCTGGTCACACCCCGGGTCCTGGTGATGGAGCGCCTCGACGGGTTCCGCTTCGACGACGTGGTGGGCATGCGCGGCGCCGGGGTCGACACCGAGGCCGTCGTGCGCACCGGCATGATCGGCTTCGTCGAGGGCGCCATCCTCCACGGCATCTTCCACGGCGACCTGCACGGCGGCAACCTGTTCGTGCTGCCCGACGGACGCACCGCCCTGCTCGACTTCGGCATCACCGGTCGGCTCGACGACACCAAGCGCGTCGCCTTCCTGCGCCTCCTCATGGCGGGCTCGGCGAACGACGTCAGGTCCCAGCTGGTCGCCCTGCGCGACCTGGGCGTCCTGCCCCCGGACGCCGACCTCGACCAGGTCGTGCGCGAGCTCCACCTCGACCAGCCCCCGATCGACCCCGCCACCATGTCGGGCGAGCAGCTCGTCGGCGAGCTGCAGCAGATCATCAAGGCGCTGCTCGGCCTGGGTGCGCACATGCCCAAGGAGCTCATGCTCTTCGTCAAGAACATGGTCTTCATCGACGGGGCCATCGCCCGACTGGCGCCCGACCTCGACCTGTTCGGCGAGATCGCCCAGCTCTCGCTGTACTTCGCCACCCGGCACGGCGACCGCATCCTCGCCGATGTCGGCATCGATCCCCGGGCCGTCGAGCTCGACCTGAGCGGTGTGCGGGCCAGCTTCGGCGTCGACGACGCGACCGAGAAGCTCACCCACCGCGAGCTGCGGCAACGGCGAGAGACGATCCGCCGCAACCTCTCCGAGCGGGGACGGTCGCGCCGGCGCTGACGGCGCCGCACGGTCGCCGGGCCGGCCGCGCACCGCCACTATCGTCGCTCGCGATGCGCCTCGTCGTGGCCCGCTGCACCGTCGACTACGCCGGACGGCTCACCGCCCACCTGCCCCTCGCGCCCCGGCTGGTGATGGTCAAGGCCGACGGCTGCGTCGCCATCCACGCGGACGGCGGTGCCTACAAGCCGCTGAACTGGATGAACGCGCCCAACACGGTGTCCGAGTCGGTGGACGACGACGGCCACGAGGTCTGGACCGTGCGCTCGCCGAAGGGCGAGACGCTCACCATCACGCTGCACGAGGTGATGACCGACACCCACCACGACCTGGGCGTCGACCCCGGGTTGTGGAAGGACGGGGTCGAGGCCCACCTGCAGGAGCTGCTGGCGAGCAACTGCGACGCCATCGCCCCGGGGCTGCAGCTGGTGCGGCGCGAGTACCCCACCGACATCGGCCCGGTCGACCTGCTCTGTCGCGACGCCGACGGGCGAGCGGTGGCCATCGAGATCAAGCGCCGGGGCGAGATCGACGGGGTCGAGCAGTTGACCCGCTACCTGTCGTTCCTCGAGCGCGATCCGATGCTGCGCCCGGTGCGCGGGGTGTTCGTCGCCCAGCAGATCAAGCCCCAGGCGCGGGTGCTGGCCGGCCAGCGCGAGATCGACTGCGTCGAGGTCGACTACGACGCCCTGCGGGGCGCCGAGTCGAACGAGCTGCGCCTCTTCTGAGCGCAGGACGAGCAACGATGACCGTCGCCCGCGGGATCGGGCGCGACGGCGCCGACCCCGCGGGGAACGCCCCGGGCGTGGCTCAGGCCGAGCCGACGGTGGCCTGGCCGCCGTCGAGCACCACCCGGCCGTCGCCGCCGACGGTCTGGAACACGGCCTGGCCGTCGCCCTCGACCCAGAGGCGCACGGTCAGCGACTCGCCGGGGAACACCGGGCTCGAGAACCGGCCGCTCATCGCCCGGAACAGGGACGGGTCACCGTCGCACAACGAGTGGAGCAGCGCCCGGCCCGTGAACCCGTAGGTGCACAGGCCGTGCAGGAT
>JAFGPU010000433.1 GCA_016936035.1 Acidimicrobiales bacterium | reverse complement strand
GGCGTCGCGGTTCCGCAGGCCGGTCTCGTCGTCGAAGATGCAGCCGTAGATGCGCCCGGGGATGTAGCTGGTCGGCGGGTTGGGCAGCGACGTGCCGAAGCTGTTGTCACTGCGCTCGGCCCACAGCTTGTCGGCCCGTTCGAGCACGTAGGGCATCCAGCCGACCTGGCCTTCGGAGTAGGCGATCTTGAGGGTCGGGAACCGCTCGAGCGTGCCCGAGAAGATGAAGTCGAGCATCGAGCCCATCGCGTTCTGGAACGTGAGCGTCGACGACACGATGAACGGCGCGTCGGGCGAGGTGGCCGGCATCCGCGACGACGAGCCGATGTGCATGCACACCACGGTCTCGGTCTCCTGGCAGGCGGTGAAGAACGGGTCCCAGTGGTCGGTGTGGATCGACGGCAGGCCGAGGGGGTGGGGGTTCTCGGAGAAGGCGACGGCGTGGCTGCCGAGCGCCGCGCAGCGCCGCACCTCGTCGGCGGCCAGCTCGGCGTCCCACAGGGGGATCATCGTGAGGGGGATGAGGCGGCCCTTGCCCTCGCCGCCGCACCACTCCTCGATCATCCAGTCGTTGTAGGCCTTGACGCACAGCAGCGCGAGCTCCGGGTCGCCGCCCTCGCGCTTCACGCCCTGCTCGTAGAAGGTCTGCCCGCAGAACCGGGGGAGCGTGTTGGGGAAGCAGATCGATGCGTCGACGTGGTTGGCGGTCATGTCCGCCAGGCGCTCCGACTGGATCCAGCACCCGGGGCGGATGTCGTCGTAGGTGGTGGGGGTGACGTCGAGCTCGTCGAAGCCGACGGCGGCCGACAGCTTGGGGAACGGGTAGACGAGGTCGTCGTAGAGCCACCAGTCGCACCACTCGCCGTCGGGCACGCCCTTCTCGTAGCTGAACACCCCGCCGGTGAAGCTGAACTTGGCCCGGTCGCGCACGACCCGGGGCCCGATCTCCGCGTACTTGGCGGGCAGGCGCTTGGTCCACAGGTCGGGCGGCTCGACCACGTGGTCGTCGACCGAGATGATCTTCGGGATGTCGGGCCCGGCGGTGGTCATACCTCGACTGTAGAACACGTTCTAGTCGGAGGGAACCGTCAGCGATCTGGTCGGCGACAGCCGGGATGGCCAGGGAGTCGCTGCGGTCTTGTTGCACCCCGTGTGCGAGTAGTGTGTCGTCGCTGGGAGCCGACCATCGATGGGTGACATGACGAGCGATCGCCGAACGAGCCGGGTCGAGGGCCGCCGCTTCCCGCTCACGCCCCTCGTCGTGATGGCCATGGTCAGCCTGGTCGACCAGATCGACGTGTCGGTGGCGCGCGGCGTGCTGCCCATCCTCGAGAAGGAGTGGGGCCTGAGCGACACCGAGCTGGGGCTGCTGTCGTCGATCTTCGTCTTCGTCAGCGCGTTCGCCGCCATCCCCGCCGGTTACGTCGCCGACCACTACCGCCGCAACCGCGTCATCGGGTGGACGCTCCTGAGCTGGAGCGGCCTCATCCTGCTGTCGGCCACGGCGATCAACTACGCCAACCTGCTGGTGGCACGGGCGGCCATGGGCATCGGCCAGGCCGTCGACGACCCGGCCTCGACCTCGTACCTGGGGGACAGCTACCCGTCGCGGATGCGGGCGCGGGTGTTCTCGTTCCAGCAGGTCAGCTTCTTCCTCGGGGGCGGCATCGGCCTGGCGCTCGGTGGTTGGGTCGGCGAGACCGTCGGCTGGCGCTGGGCGTTCGCCGTGGTCGGCATCCCCGGGGCCCTGGTCGCCATCGCGGTGTTCCGCCTGCGCGAACCCCGCCGGGGCGAGGCCGAGCTGCCCGCATCGATGACGTGGGCCGAGATCGACGCCCTCCCCCCACGGCCGGTCGAGCGGGCCAGCGGCGCCGAGGGCCTGAACGTGCGGCAGTTCGCCCACCTGGCGATCACCGAGCTGGTCACCCAGCTCAAGATGATCGCCGGCATCCGCACCATGCGCTACGTGCTCGTGGGCGTGGCCGCGCTGCTGTTCACGGTGTCGGGCGTCGGGACGTGGCTGGCGATCTACCACGAGCGCTACTCGGGCATGACCGTCACCGAGGCCACGGCCGTCACCGGCGGCCTGCTCGGGGTGGGCGGCCTCATCGGCACGCTGGGCGGCGGACTGTTCTCCGACCGCTACCACCACCTGTGGAAGGGCGGCCGCATCGTCATCGTGGTGTGGTCGGCGGTCACCTGCGCCATCCTCGTGATGGTCTCGTTCGCGGTCGAGCCCGTGGCCATCCGGGTGGCGCTGCAGTTCCTCGGCGTGACCGCCGCGGCGGGCGCCGCCCCGGGCCTGCGGGCTGCCATGCTCGACGTGGTGCCGCCCGACTCGCGGGGTGTCGGGGCGTCGGCGATGGCGCTGACCACCTCGATCTTCGGCATGGCGCTGGCCCCGGTGCTGGTCGGCGCGCTGTCGTCACTGACCGGATCGCTCGTCACCGCCTTCTACCTGACGTTCCCGCCCGTCATCTTCGGCCTGCTCCTGCTGCTGCGGGCCCGGCACACGCTCGAGGAAGACGCCCGCGCCATCGTCATCGCCATCTACGAGGAGAACCAGCTGCTCGAGAGGGAACGGGCGGCGATGCAGGCAGCCGAGGCGGAGGTGTGATCACCGGACGAGGCAGCGTCCGCCTGCGCCGCCTGCCGATCGAGGCCGCCGACGCAGCGCTTGGTTTAACGTGGGCGCAGCGCGTGCGTTGGGGGGGTGTCCGATGGATGAGACGCGTAGGGGACGAGACGGTGGCCGACTGAAGGCCCGGGCCGCGCCGCAGCTCAGCCGGCGCGGCTTCCTCCGGGCGGGGACGGCCACCGTGGGCGCTCTCGCCGTCGCCGGACCGCTGGCCGGCCTGCGGTCGGCGGGCGCGACCCCCGATCCGACCAACGGGTACGGCCCGCTGGCACCCGTGGCCGATCGCACCACCGGGCTGCCGCTGCTCCTGCTGCCCGCAGGGTTCGGCTACGAGTCCTTCGGCTGGGCCGGCGACCTCATGGACGACGGCACGCCGACGCCCGACCGCCACGACGGCATGGCCGTCGTCGACGTGCGGCCGCACACCGGCGGTCGCGGGCACGAGGTGGCCCTCATCCGCAACCACGAGCGGGGACCGTCCCTGCCCGGCATGCCCGTTCCGGTGGTCGGCGACGGGCACGCGCCCGTGTACGACGGCTTCCGTCTGCCGGGCCTCGTCGAAGGGCTGGGCGGCGGCACCACCGCGCTGACCTACGCCGACGGCGCGCTCACCAGCTCCCGGGCCACACTCGGCGGCACGCTCGTCAACTGCGCCGGCGGCCCGACGCCGTGGGGGTCGTGGCTCACGTGCGAGGAGGTGGTCGTCCGAGGTCCGGACCTGGGCCTGCGCGACCACGGCTTCGTGTTCGAGGTGCCGTCCCCGTGGCAGGGCGACGCGAGCGCCGCGCCGATCGAGGCGGCGGGGCTCATGCGCCACGAGGCCGCGGCGATCGACCCGGCGACCGGTGACCTCTACCTGACCGAGGACAACGCCCCGCTCAGCGGTCTCTACCGGATGCGCCCCCATCGGAAGGCGCAGCAGATCGGCGACCTCGAGCGGGGTGGCACGCTCGAGATGCTCAAGGTCGTCGGCGAGGACAACGCCGATCTCGGCGCCGCCACCCAGGGCACGCAGGTCGCGGTCGAGTGGGTCGAGATCCCCGATCCCACCGCGGACCCCGAGAGGTTCGAGCCGCCCGCGCCCGGCTTCCCGCCCGTCCAGGGCGCCGGCCGCTCGGGTCCGTTCCTGCAGGGCCAGGCACAGGGCGGGGCCAGCTTCCGCCGCGGCGAGGGCTGCTGGTACGACGAGGGGGTCGTGTACATCGTCGACACCAGCGGCGGGCCGGCCGGCAAGGGGACCGTGTGGGCGCTGAAGCTCGACCGCGGGCGCGGCCACGGGTCGCGGCGGGGCGAGCGGGCCACGCTCACGGCGATCTTCGTGTCGCCCGACGAGGAGACCGCCGACAACCCCG
Source organism: Acidimicrobiales bacterium (assembly GCA_016936035.1). GTDB lineage: Bacteria > Actinomycetota > Acidimicrobiia > Acidimicrobiales > VFJN01 > ZC4RG19. Next base: position 4,498 of record JAFGPU010000433.1, on the reverse strand, counting down.
ACAACATCACGGTGAGCCCCCGTGGCGGCCTGCTGGTCTGCGAGGACGGGTTCGGGCGGCTCGCCGGCGACGGCTCACGTGATTTCGGCACGCGGCTGATCGGCATCAACGACCGGGGCGGCTCGTTCGTGTTCGCCGAGAACAACGTGGTGATCGACGGCCCCGTCCCGGGCAGGCCGCAGATCGCGCCGGGCGACTACCGGGGCATGGAGTTCGCCGGGGCCACCTTCTCGCCCGCCGGCGACGTGCTCTTCGTCAACAACTACCTGCCCGGCATCACGTTCGCCATCACGGGCCCCTGGCGCCGCGGCCGCCTCTGACCCGACGGCGCCCCGGCGCGCTCGCGGCGCGACGGCGCCCCCTCGCGGTGCGGTGATTCTTCCTGGTCGGGACCGCGCGGCGGTCACGCGATCGACGAACGCCCGTCGGCGGTCGTCGCCACCGGCACCCGCAGCACGAACCGGGCACCGCCCGTGTACGACCCGTCGAGGTCGAGCGTGCCGCCGTGTGCCTCGGCGATGGCGCGGGCGATGGCCAGCCCCAGCCCCGCCCCGCCTTCGGTCCGCGCCCGCGCGCCGTCGAGGCGGGTGAACCGCTCGAAGATCCGCTCGGCCTGATCGGGAGGGACGCCCGGACCGTCGTCGGCGACGGCGATCACCGCGACCTCTGCGACGTCAGCGGTGTCTGCGGTGTCTGCGGCGTCTGCCGCGCCCACGTGGTCGGCCGTCACCGTCACGTCGACCCGCGACCGCGCGTGGCGCATCGCGTTGTCGAGCAGGTTGGCCACCGCCCGGCGGAGGTCGTCGGCCTCGCCGACCACGGTGGCCCGGGCGAGGTCGCCGACGGCGATGGGCGCCTCGGTCCGGGGGCGGGCTCGGTCGATCTCGCCCGCCACGAGCTCGTCGATCGCCACCGTGGCGCGCCGGGGCCCTGGTCGGTGGTCGTCCGTGGTGCTCGCGTCGCTTCGGGCCAGGTGGAGCAGGTCGTCGACGAGATGCTGCATGGCCAGCGCCTCGTCGAGGACGCGGCGCTCCGTCGCGTCCGCGTCGGCGATCTCGGGGTGGGCGAGGTCGATCTCGATGTCCGACCGGATGCGGGCCAGCGGCGTGCGCAGCTCGTGTGACGCGTCGCCCACGAAGCGCCGCTGGCGCTCGGCTGCGTCGTCGAGACGCTCGAGCATCGCGTTCATCGTGCGGGCGAGGCGCGCCACCTCGTCGTCGCCGGGCGGCTCCGGCACCCGCCGGCGCAGGTCGCGGCCCGTGATACCCGCCACTTCGCGGCGGATCGCCTCCACGGGCCGCAGCGTGCGGCCGACGAGACGCCAGACGACCGCGGCGAGCAGGGCGGTGACCGTGGGGACGGCGACGGCGAGCGACGTGGCCAGCAGGCCGGTGTTCTCGGCGATGTCGTCGAGCGGCGCGCCGACGATCGCCACGGCGGCGGGATCGCCGGTTCCTTCCACGGGACGGGTCGCCACCCGGTAGCTGTCGTCACCGCCCGGCACCGAGTCGACGGTCCGCACGGTCGCTCCGTCACCGGTCACGTCGACCAGCGGGCGCTCGGCGAGCCCGGCTCGGCTGACCGCCACGACATCGCCGCCCACAACGATCTGCGCCACGGCGTCATCGTCCACCGGCGGCGCGGGCACCGTCGCTCCGCCGCCGGCTGGGTCGCCGGGGGCTTCGTCGTCGGTCGCTGCGTCGGGGGTTGTGTCGCCGGGGGCTTCGTCGTCGGTCGCTGCGTCGGGGGTTGTGTCGCCGGGGGCTTGGTCGTCGGTCGCTGCGTCGTCGGCTGGGTCGTCGGAGGCTCTCTCGTCGCCGGCCGTGGCGGTCGTCTCGTCGCGGCGGGCCACCGCCGTCTCGTCGGCCTGCGCTGCGGCCTCGGCGGTCAGGGTCTCGTCGAGCGAGCTCGTGAGCGCCCGTCGTTGCACGTCGACCAGCACGACGGCGGCGATTCCGAGCACGAGAGCGACGGCCACCGCCGCCAGCGCGGTGACGCGGAACCGGACCGTGCGGGCCGCCGCCCACCGGGTCCGGTCAGCCGCCATCGGGCACCACCCGGTAGCCCGCCCCCCGCACCGTCTCGAGCGACTGCCGCCCGAACGGCTCGTCGACCTTGCGCCGCAGCCGGCGCAGGTACACCTCGACGACGTTGGGGTCACCGTCGAAGTCGCTGGCCCAGACGGCGTCGAGCAGGTCGCGCTTCGACAGGACCTGGCCCGCCTGCCGCACCAGGACGTCGAGCACGTCGAACTCGCGCGCCGTGAGGGCGATCTCGTGTCCGCTGCGCCAGACGCGCCGGCGGGCGTGATCGAGGCGCAGGTCGCCGACCTCGGACGGGACGACCGTGCGTTGGGCCGCCCGGCGCAGGAGCGCCCGCAGGCGAGCCACGAGGACGGTGTACGAGAACGGCTTGGTGAGGTAGTCGTCGGCGCCCGCGTCGAGGGCCTCCGCCTCGTCCAGCTCGCCGCCCTTGGCGGTCAGCACCAGGATCGGGGTCCAGACCCCGGCGGCGCGCACGTCGGCGCACACCCGAAAGCCGCTCCGACCCGGGAGCATGAGATCGAGGACGATCACCGCGAACCTGCCCTCGGTGGCTCGCCACACCCCGTCGTCCCCGTCGGCCGCCACCTCCACGGTGAACCCCTCGGCCTCGAGGCCGCGCCGCAGCGACGCCGCCAGCCGGGCGTCGTCCTCGATGAGCAGCAGCTTCATGGGCCCTCCTCGCGCATCCAGTGTGGCGGCGGCGATCGTCGGCGGCACGACCTGAACCTGCGCTGAACGCCACGGCGATGGTCAGCGTGCGTTCAGGAGGGCGTGCGCACGCTCTGCGACGACGGGTGACCGAGGAGGATCCCGATGGCGACCGAGACGAACAGGTGGGGTAGCGGGCGGCGGCTCGTGGCGGGCGCAGCGGTGCTCGCGCTCGTGCTCGTGGCCTGCGGCGACGACGGCGGGTCCGACGCTGCCGCGCCCGAGACGACCGCCAGCTCGGTGATCGACCCCGGCGACGGCGGCGAGTACCACCCCGACCTGGACCCGCAGTCGGTGGTCGACCGCATCGACAACGAGTACCTGCCCTACCCGCCCGGAGCGACGTGGGTCTACGAGGGGGTCTCCGAGGATGGGCTCGAGACCATCGAGGTGACGGTGCTCGACGAGCGGCGCGAGGTCATGGGCATCGACGCCGTGGTCGTGCGCGACACCGTCACCGTCGACGGCGAGCTGGTCGAGGACACGCACGACTGGTTCACCCAGGACGACGAGGGGAACGTGTGGTACCTCGGCGAGGAGACCGCCGAGTACGAGGACGGCGAGGTGGTGAGCACCGAGGGCTCGTGGGAGGCCGGGGTCGACGGCGCCCTGCCGGGCATCGTGATGCAGGCCGATCCCGAGCCCGGCACCGCCTACCGGCAGGAGTACGACGAGGGCGAGGCCGAGGACGTGGCCCGGGTCGAGCGCACCGGTGAGTCGGTCACGGTCGCCGGCCGTGAGTACACAAACGTGGTCGTCATCCGCGAGTGGAACCCGTTCGAGCCGGAGGTCATCGAGGACAAGTCGTACGCGCCAGGGGTGGGGGCGATCCTCGAGGAGCAGGTCGCCGGCGGCGACGAACGGGTCGAGCTGGTCGAGCACACTCCCGGGCCGACCGGGTAGTGCTGCGAAGTGCAGCACCGGGCGGTCAGCGGGCGTTCAGGCCGGGCGGCGCACACTCGAAACCGGCAGGTGCGAGGTCCGCACCGACGACAGAGGAGCTGAGATGCAGAAGCGCACCAGGATCGCCATCGCCGCCGCGTCGGTCGTGGGCGCCGCCGCCGTCGGCGGCGGGGTCGCCGTCGCCACCGGGGTCGCCGACGACGACGACACGCAGGCCCCGATCACCGGCGACGAGCTCGACCGTGCCACCGACGCGGCGCTCGAGCACACGGGCGGGGGCGAGGTGACCGAGACCGAGAAGGGCGACGAGGAGAGCCTGTACGAGGTCGAGGTGCGGCTCGACGACGGCAACCAGGTCGACGTGCAGCTCGACGAGGACTTCCAGGTCGTGAGCTCCGACCCGGACTCGGACACGAGCGAGGACGACGACTGACCAGCCGCGCGGGGCGGCTGCTGGCGCGACACCTCGACGGGTGACCGCGCGCCGGCTGGTGGGCGGCGCGCGGGCGGCACCTACGCGGCGAGCCAGATCTCGTAGGTGGTGTCGCCGTCGGTGACGGTGATGTCAGGCAGGCCGGATGGCGCGCGGGGCCCGGACCGCGGGCGGTGGACGTTGGGGCCGGTGGTGTCGGCTCGGGTGGATGGGTCGGTAGGTGTGCCGCCGGCCGGTGGTGTGTCGGCCTGGTCGTCGGCGGACTCGCGGTCGGGTGGGTCGCCCGCAGGACCGCGACCGGATGGGAGGTGTACGAGGTCGTCGGGTGGGTCGTCCGAGGTGTCGCTGCCCGGTGTGTGGTGGCGGGATGCCGCGGGGCGACTGCCCGCGTCGTTGCCGGGGTCGCCGG
>JAFGPU010000432.1 GCA_016936035.1 Acidimicrobiales bacterium | reverse complement strand
GCGGTCGACCTGGTCGGCGTGCACCTGCACATCGGCAGCCAGGTGTTCGTCGCCGACTTCTTCCGCCAGGCCGTCGACGTCGTCGCCCCGTGGGTGCGCGACCTCGACCTGCCCGAGCTGTCGATCGGCGGCGGCCTCGGCGTGCCGTACGTGGCGGGGGAGGAGGCACCCACCCTGTCGCAGTGGGGTCGGGTCGTCATCGACGCCTGCCGCGCCGCCGGCATCCGCAGCCAGGTGACGGCCGAGCCCGGCCGGGCCATCGCCGCCCAGGCCGCCGTCACCCTCTACCGCGTGGGCACCATCAAGGCGATCCCGGGCGTGCGCACGTACCTCGCCGTCGACGGGGGCATGAGCGACAACCCCCGCCCGGTGCTGTACGGCAGCGGCTACGAGGCCTTCCTGCCCCGCTCGGTCGGCGCCGCCCGGCCCCGGCCGGTGACGGTCGTGGGCAAGCACTGCGAGTCGGGCGACCTGCTGGTGCGCGACGCCCGGGTCCCGGCCGACGTGCAGGTCGACGATGTGCTGGCCACGCCGGTCACCGGCGCCTACGGGCACTCGATGGGCTCGAACTACAACAAGGTGCCCCGCCCGGCGGTGGTGTTCGTCCGGGACGGCGACGCCCGCCTGGTCGTGCGACGCGAGACCCTCGACGACCTGGTGCGCCTCGACGTGTGAGACCCGACGAGCCGGGTCAGCCGTCGAACGCCTGGTGGTGGGTGACCGTCGGTTCCATCTCGACGAGGAAGTCGGGATCGAAGTCGTAGTACTTGGCCCGCTCGATGTCGTCGCCGGCGAAGGCGGCGATCGCCTGCTCCGAGTCCCAGAAGGTGAGCATCAGCACGTGGGTGCGGCCCCCCTCGTCCCGGCGCAGGGCGAACGCGCCCTGGTTGCCCGGAGTCGAGCGGTAGTCGGGAAGCGCGACCTCGCGCATCAGCCGCAGGTACTCGTCGGCCCTGTCCTGTTTGACCTCGCCGTGCCAGATCCGCGCGATCACCGATGCCTCCGTCAGGTCGTCGTGTCGTCGTGTCCTCATGTAACAGCACCAATGGATCAAGACCGTAACACGCCACCGGCGGCTGCGTTACGGGCAGATCCCTTGGTGGCCGTTACCCTTGGCATGTGGACGCCGTTCCTCCCCTGACCGTCGACACGGTCGTCGACCTGGTCAACGAGTACAGCGCTGCCACGCGAGCCGCCGCCGACGAGGCGTCACACGGGTATCCGGTCCTGCCCGCGCTCGGCGACCTCGGCAGCGACACCGACCGTTGCCGGCGTGCCGCCGACGCCCTGCACGCCGTGTTCGCCGACGGGCGCGGCCCCGTCCCGGTGGTCAACGACCTGCTGGTGGCGACGGGTGTGCGCCCCCGGCTGGACGAGTGCGGGGCGACGACGTGGGTGGTCCCCGATCGTCGCCGCATCCTGCTGGCCGCCGGCACGGTCAGCCTGACGACATGGATCGCCGCCCACGGACCGGACCGCCTCGGCACCTGTGAGGCGCACCGCTGCGCCGACGTGTTCGTCGACACCTCGCGCGCCGCCACCCGGCGCTACTGCTCGCAGACGTGCCTCGACCGTGCACGGGTGGCGCGCTGGCGGTCGCGCCAGGCCGCCTCCCGCGACCAGGGCCGGTCGGGCACGGCGGCCCGGTAGGGCGTGCGGCGGGAGGATCCGAGCGCGCCGCCCGGTTCACGCGCGGCTGTCTCGTGTGACCGGCAACGCGCGACCGATGGGCTGATCAGCGGAGGCGGCGGGACCGGATGCGGCGTTCGACCGCCCGGGCGACGCGAAACCGCTGGCGGGCGGTGGCACCGGCCAGGCCGGGGCGCGACAGCGTGACCGTCGACAGGTGGCGCTCGCCGTTGGCCCACCGGCGCTTGTACTGGGCGTCGCCCCGGCAGAAGTCGAACACGTCGACCCCGTCGGCCATCCCCTCCTCGAACACCTGGTGGTGCAGCAGCTGGCCCGGGCTGAAGGCCGCGAAGTCGGGATCGAAGGCGCCCTTGAACAGGAACAGCCGGTTCTCGTGGACGAAGTCGAGCTCGACCGCCACCGCCCTGTCGTCGGCTTCGATCGACAGCAGCGTGACCATGCCCTCGCCGTCCAACGCCCGGATGGCGTCGAGCAGGAAGTCGCGCCGCGCCGGGTCGGCCAGCAGGCCCTGCATCGGCTCGTCGATCTCTTCCCACCGGCGGTCGTGCAACGACACCAGCCGGTCGAGGCCCGCCTCGAGGGTGTCGCCCGTGTGGGCGACGAAGGCGACCTCGCCGTGCTGCTCGCCGAGGCGGCGCAGGCGCTGGCGGATCTTGTGCTTCTTCGCCTGCTTGGACAGGCTGAAGCCGGCGCGCACGTCGGTGAACAGGCACGCCTCGCCGAGCTGGTCGATGACCGTCTCGACGGTGGCGGCATGGCGCACCAGCTCGTCGCCCAGCAGCCCCGTGAACCGGGCGTCGCTGGCGAGGCGCGACAGCACCACCACGTCGGCGTCGCTGTGCAGCTGGGCACCGAGGTGGTCGACGAGCAGCGCCACGGTCTCGTCGGCCCGCCGCGACAGCAGCATGCCGCCGTAGTCGCCGGCGTCGTGGTTGATGCGCTGCAGCGCGGTGGCACCGAGCGGGCCGACGCCGACCCGCGAGCGGTACAGGGGGGCGATGCCCACCACGCCCAGGCTGTCGCGCACCACCACGATGTGCAGCTCGTGGTGGTCGCGGCCGGCGCCGAAGTGCCGCCACCACGTGTGCACCCAGGGCCAGGTCAGGAAGACGTTGGGGTCGGGGTCGGCTGCGGCCAGGTCGGCCCACTCGCCTCGCAGCGCCGCGAAGCCCTCGTCGTCGTCGACCACGTCGAGCGTCAGCGGGCTCATGCTGCCGCAAACGCGGAACGTAGCCGCGGGGGCACGCACGTCAACCCTGCGAGGCCACGGCGGCCGACCCGGTCGGTGCCATCGCGTACTCGAGGTCGCTGTCGGCCGACGTGACGAACCAGCTGTCGGGATCGTCGACCAGAGCGCACACGGCGGGGTCGTCGGCGCAGCGCACCATGAAGCGGATGGGATCGTCGGCGGCCCGGTCGCGGCGCACGAACCCGGCGGCCCGCAGGTGGCGGTCGGCCGGGACGTTGCGGGTCTTCACCGACATGGCGACGGCGCCGTGCCGCCGGGCGTCGAGGCCGGCGGCGACGAGGAGCGGCGCCACCCACCGGGCCGGGGCCAGGTAGTCGACGACCACGACGGTGGGCTCGGTGGCCGTGCCGGTGGTGCGGAGGACCGCGTAGCCGACGGGGCGGCCCCGCACGACGAGGTAGTGGCGGCGCAGCGTGGCGGCGTCGGGGCGCCCGTCGATGCGCCAGGCCACCGTGGCGGCGTCGCGCCGGGCGATGACCGGGTAGTCGCCGGCGGCCGCCTCCCACACCTGGTCGACGCGCTCGTCGAGCCGTTCGACCGTCTCGAGCCGGGCGCCGGCGGCCCGGAGGGTGACGGCGGCGGCGCTGTCGACGGCACGCAGCGCCGGGCCGGCGACCGGGGCGACGCGCCCGATGCGGGCCGGCACCGAGCCCAGGCGGACGGCGCGCGCCAGGTCGAGCGGGCGCAGGTACACGCCGACGATGCCGAGGTCGGCCCACCCGCCCCGGGTGTAGGTGGCGGCCCCCTTGTCGGACAGGTTGAGCCCGGCGACGATCGACCGGCCCTCGAGCTGGGTGGCGACCAGGGCGGGGCCCACGCCGCGCAGCCGCCAGGCGTCGTCGACCATCAGGTCGATGGCCCACGCCGCCCGCCGCTGGTGCGTCCCGACGTGCAGGTCGAAGGGGATCTCGGCCTGCTGGCCGACGATGGCGCCGTCGCGCCGGCACACCCACAGGTCGCGGGTGTCGTCGTCGGTGCGGCACGGGTTCTCGTCGAACAGCCACCGCGCCCGGGCGGCGTCGACCTGCCGGCTGCCCGCCTCGAAGGTGCGCAGCTGGAACTGGAGGAGGTCGTCGGCGTCCGCCGGGGTGTAGCGGGTGATGCCGACCTTGAACCGCTCGGGGACCTTCACGCGCCGCCTCCGGGTGCGCCCGACCCGCCGGAGCCGGAGCCGTTGGCGCCGGCGTCGAGGGCGATGTGCTCGACCGGGATCGCGTCCCGCAGCCCCCGGTGGGCGGCGCGGCGCTTGGCCACGATGTCGCGGTAGACGCGCTCGACCTGGTCGGAGCGCAGGCCCATCACCTCGGCGGCTTCGAACGTGGAGATGTCGTGGTGCCACGCCCACAGCATCAGGTCCATCTCCGCGTAGGGCAGGGCGAAGTAGAACTCCTCCTGGGTCTGGGGGAGGCTGTAGGTGTCGGTGCTCGGTGTCTGGGCGCAGATCTCCTCGGGCAGGTCCAGGTGGCGCGCCAGGGCGTAGACCTGGGTCTTGTACAGGTGGCTGATGGGCTTGATGTCGGCCAGGCCGTCGCCACCCCGCACGAAGAACCCCAGCTCGTACTCGAGCCGGTTGGGGGTGCCCACCACCGCGTGATTGCGGGCGTCGGCGTGCGTGTACTCGATGAGCTTGCGGGTGCGCTGCTTCATGTTCGTGGCGGCCACGACCATGAGGTAGACGTCGGTGGGCATGCGGGCGGTCTGCTGGTTGCCGTCGGGGTCGGCCACGGTCAGGTTGAAGTAGCTGACCCGGTCGGTGTCGAGCAGGCCCTCGGCCAGGGTGATCTTCTGCCGCCAACCGGGACCGAAGTCGGGGAACACCCGGCGGATGGCCGTGTCGCGCCGGTCGTAGCACCCGAGGGCGGTGAGCGCCGGGGCGATGTCCTCGACCACGGCCTCGACGCCGAGGTGGTCGCACAGCACCTGGCCCCGCCTCTGCGAGTCGGGGTCGGAGTCGGCCTCGGGCATGAGCAGGGCGACGACCCGGTCGGGACCGACGGCCTCGGTCGCGAGCGCGAGGCACACCGACGAGTCGATGCCCCCGCTCACGCCCACGACGATGCCGCGGCGGCGGAGGTCGCGGGTCAGCGCCCGGGTGATCGCGCCGGTGACGCGCTCGATCGCCGCAGGGGCGTCGAGGGCGAGGACGTCGCGACTGAACGTGGTGGTGGTCGTCACCTGGTGGCTCCCTGGGTGTGGACGGGTGCGGCCGGCACGGGCTCGCCGCCGCGACGGTCGTCGGTCAGATCGACCAGGACATGGGGTGGGGGACCGGCGTCGAACCGGGCGCGGGCGGCGGCGGCCCGCTCGGCGCCCTCGACGAGGTACGCCCGGCCGAGCGCCTGCAGCGTCAGCGCGCCGACGAGCGCCATCTCCTCGCGCTCGCCGGGCAGGTGGCCGGCCCGGGCCCGGGCGCGGTCGCGCAGCAGGCGCGCCGCCTTCGGGTCGAGCAGGCCCAGCCCGTCGATGGCGCCGTCGGACAGCAGGTCGGTGACGAAGCCGGGTTCGTCGGGGCCGAACAGGGCGGTGGTCATGGGCGCCCGGTAGGGCTGCTTGGGGCGGCGCCAGATCTCGGGGGGCAGGGTGCGGGCCGCCAGGCGCCGCAGTGCCACCTTGTCGCGCAGTCCGACCAGCTTGTGGTCGGGCGGCAGCGCCGCGCAGAAGTCGACGACGTCGGGGTCGAGGAACGGGTACCGCACCTCGACGCCGTGCGCCATCGCCACCCGGTCGCCCTGGTGGGACAGCAGGTACGACGACATGAACGTGGCGACCTCGACCCACTGGGCGCGCGCCAGCGGGTGCCAGCCCGCCCACCCGGGGGGCATCTCGGCCAGCAGGGTGGGGTCGTCGCCCGCGCCGGCGCCGAGCGGGCCGCCGGCCGGACCCGCCGCCGCGGCCCGCAGGTCGGGGTGCAGCACCCGGCCCGCCCACGAGGTGTTGTGCCACCGGGTGAGGTGGGCGTAGAAGGGCAGGTCGGTGGCCGTGAGGTCGCGGCCGAAGAAGTGGCCCCACATGTCGGTGGCCCGGGCGCCGCCCGCCTGCACCTCGGGGTGCAGCCGCGAGAACAGGGCGGGGCGCATCGCCGAGCCCGGCTGCCGGGCCCAGAACCGGCGCACCCGGTCCTCCTTGAAGACGCTGTAGCCGGCGAGCAGCTCGTCGGCCCCCTCGCCGGTGAGCACCACCTTCATGCCGGCGTCGCGCACCAGACCCGACAGCAGGTACAGGGGCACCGGGGCCGTGCGCAGCAGCGGCGCCTCGCAGTGCCACACGACATCCGCCAGCGCCCCGGCGATCTCGTCCGGTCCGCACACGATCTCGTGGTGCCGGGTGCCGAGCAGGGTGGCCATGCGCCGCTGCTCGGCCGTCTCGTCGAACGCCGGGTCGCGGAAGCGCACCGCGAAGGTCTCGAGCGGGCCGGCGTCGACCTGGCGGGCCAGCGACCCGATGACCGACGAGTCGAGCCCACCGCTCAGGTAGGCGCCGACCGGCACGTCGGCCCGCAGGCGCAGGCGCACGGAATCGGCCAACCGGTCACCCAGCTCGTCGGCGGCGGCATCGGGCGACAGCGCCGCCAGCCGGGGGTCGACGGTCATGTCGGGCTGCCACCAGCGCTGCTCGGTCGCGGAGAGGTCGTGGGTGTCGATGCGCAGTGCGGTGCCCGGCCGCACCGACCGCACCCCGGCGAACGCGGTGGCCGGCGCCATCGCCGACCAGCGAGTGAACACCTGGGCCAGGCCGTCGGGGTCGAGCGCGGCGTCGACGAGGCCGCTGGCGAACAGCGCCTTGGCCTCGGATCCGAACACCAGCCGCCGGCCGGCCCGTGCCCAGTGCAGCGGCAGGATGCCGACGCGGTCGCGCACCAGCCACAGCCGGCCGGCGCGCCGGTCGAGGAGCGCGAACGCGAACTGCCCGTTGAGCATCGACCAGGCCCGCTCGCCGTGCTGCTCGTAGCAGTGGACGACGACCTCGGAGTCGGTGCCGGTGGCGAAGCGGTGGCCCTGCGCCGTGAGCTCGCGGCGCAGCTCGACGTGGTTGAAGATCTCGCCGTTGAACGACAGCCACACCGTGC
>JAFGPU010000431.1 GCA_016936035.1 Acidimicrobiales bacterium | reverse complement strand
GCCCGGCGCCGCGTGACAAGATGCGCGTCCCCCATGGCACGGAAAGTTCGCCTTCGACCCTGGCAGAAGCGCGCCCTCGACCGGCTCGCGGCCTCCGACGCGCCCGACTTCCTGGCGGTGGCCACCCCCGGAGCGGGCAAGACGACGTTCGCCCTGTGCGCCGCGGTGCAGGACGTCGCCGCCAACCCGGGGCGCCGCCTGGTGGTCGTGGCGCCGACCTCGCACCTGAAGGTCCAGTGGGCCGACGCCGCCGCCCGCTTCGGCCTCCACCTCGAACCCCGGTGGGCGCCGAACGGGGGTCGGCTGCCGGCCGATGTGCACGGCGTCGTCACCACCTACCAGCAGGTGGCGTCCAACCCCGATGCGCTGCGGGGGCTCGCGGCGCAGTCGGTCGTCGTCCTGGACGAGATCCACCATGCGGGCGACGAGCGGGCGTGGGGCGAGTCGGTGCGCCGCGCGTTCGAGGTGGCGCCCCGGCGGGTGGCGCTGTCCGGCACGCCGTTCCGGTCGGACACGCTGGCCATCCCCTTCGTGCGCTACGTCGGGGACGAGGCGGTGCCGGACTTCGAGTACGGCTACGCCGACGCGTTGGCCGACGGCCGGGTCGTGCGCCCGGTGTACTTCCCGCGCATCAACGGGTTCATGGAGTGGATCGCCCCGGACGGGAGCGCCCAGGCCGCGGCGTTCGACGACGCCCTCGACCGCACGCGCGCCGCGCAGCGCCTGCGCACCGCCCTCAGCCTCGAGGGCGAGTGGCTGCCCACCGTGCTGCTGCAGGCGAACGAGCGCCTCACGACGCTGCGGCGCAGCCAGCCCGATGCCGGCGGGCTGGTGATCGCTGCGGACCAGGACCACGCGCAGGGCATCGCCGATCTGCTCCGCTACCGCTGCGGGGTGCGGGCGACGGTGGCGGTGTCGGACGACCCGATGTCGTCCAGCCGCATCGCCCGCTTCTCGGCGTCGAGCGACCCGTGGATCGTGGCCGTGCGCATGGTGTCGGAGGGCGTCGACATCCCGCGGCTGCGCGTCGGGGTCTACGCCACGACCACGACCACCGAGCTGTTCTTCCGCCAGGCCGTGGGCCGGTTCGTGCGTTGGACCCGAGGCGTGCCCCGGCAGAAGGCCTATCTGTTCATCCCTGACGATCTGCGCCTGCGCACCTTCGCGTCCCAGATCGCCGACGCCCGCCGGCACAGCCTGCGCAAGCCCGAGCGCGACGGCGACGAACCGGTCGACGACGGCGCCGCCCTCGACCAGCTGCGCCACGAGGACGACATGGGCGATCAGCTGTCGATGTTCGCGGCCCTGTCCGCGGTCGTGACCGGCGAGGACACGTCGTCGGTGTTCGATGCCGACGACGCCGCCCTCGACCGGCTCGCGCAGCTGGACGGCCTGGACGAGGAGGGCGGTGGCGACGAGGGCCTCGACCTGGCGCTGCCGCCCCTGCCCGGCGGTCCCGCCGGGGTGTTCCCCGCCGGGGCGGCGGGCAACGGCAACGGCGACGGCGTCAACCCGCGCCGCCAGCGGGCCGAGCTGCGCGAGGCGAACGCGAAGCTGGTGCAGGATCTCGTCTGGGCGACGGGGATGGGCCACGCGCAGGTCAACGGACAGCTCAACCGCCTCGTCGGGCTGCGTCGCATCGACGAGGCGACCGTCGACCAGCTCCGCCGCCGGGCGCTGCAGGCCGAGCGGTGGCTGGCCAAACTCTGACGCGCGGGCGAACACCAACGGCCCAGCAATAGCTGGCTATCTCGCGCCCGCGCTCGGTGTCGTGGGGTGGCGGAGCCGCCACATGCATCACTGTCCGCTGTCGTGCCGGGGTGAAAAAGCCAGGAAAATCAAGGCGTTCTCGCGCACAAAGTGGTGCATTCCCCAGGAAAACTCGTAAGAATACCCGGAGTATCCGCGAGTCATCGGGTCGTGTTGAGGAAACTGAGCACGACATGCCGTGACCTAGGAGGAGCCCCTGTGAACCGTCGAGATCTGGTCCAAGCCGTGTCCACCCAGACCGGCGTCGAACGCAAGGACGTCGACAACGTCCTCAAAGGGTTCACCGACGTCGTCACCGCTGTCGTGTCGAAGGGCGAGCCCGTGTCCATCTCGGGCTTCGCCAAGTTCACGAAGGTCGACCGGCCGGCTCGCATGGGTCGCAACCCCCAGACCCAGCAGCCCGTGCGCATCAAGGCGTCGAAGAAGGCCCGCATCACGCCGCTCAAGGGCTTCAAGGACGCGGTCGTGAAGACCAGCCTGGCGCCCAAGCTCGAGCGCGGCGTGTGGCCGCCGGCGCCGGCGGCGAAGAAGACCGCGGCCAAGAAGTCCAGCGCGAAGAAGGCCGGGGCCAAGAAGTCGTCGACCCGCAAGACGGCGGCGAAGAAGTCGACGACCCGTCCGGCCGCCAAGCGGCCCGCGACCAAGAAGGCGGCGGCCAAGAAGTCGACCGCGAAGAAGTCCACCGCCAGGAAGTCCACGGCGCGCCGCTGAGGGCACGCCCCTCGACCTCATTGCGTTCGCCCGCCAGGCACCAGGTGTGGACCTCACCATCCGCGCCTCTCGGACACCAGGCCCCGACCTCACCGTCCACGCCGCCCAGGCACCAGGCGTGGGCGCTGCGACCCGGTCGCCTCCGCGCGTGGGCGACCGGGTCGCCGGCCTTCCCGCCCCGCTCGGCTGCCCGCCGGTGACCGGGGCGACGAAAATTCCGCGATCGCCTACACGTCGCGTGCGGTTCGGGCGTTCTTGGGGCAGTGTTGGCGACATCCGTGGTCCGTGAGCGCTCGACCTCCTCGGCACCGATCTCGATCGGTGCTCTCGACGCGCTGTCGTTCGAGGCCTTCTACGCGGCCAACGAGCGACGGCTCTTTCGTGCGCTCTTCGTGCTGACCGGCAGCAGCGACCAGGCCGAGGACCTCGCCCAACACGCCTTCTGCCGGGTATGGGAGCGCTGGGAACGCGTCTCGGCGCTCGACGACCCCGCCGGCTACCTGTTCCGCACGGCGTTCAACGCCCACCACAGCGCCACCCGGCGGGC
>JAFGPU010000430.1 GCA_016936035.1 Acidimicrobiales bacterium | reverse complement strand
TGGTGCCGCCCGGTGTCGGGTTCGCCGATCGGGACGCCGACGTCGAGGGCCACCTCGAAGGGCACGTCGACCTCGTCGCCGTCGCCGGGCTCGTCCACGTTGACGGTCAGGGCCTCCTCGGAGTCGCCGGCGGGGCCCTCGGCCGACGTGTCGTCGCTGTCGTCGCCGCACGAGGCGGCGACCAGTGCGAGCGTGGCCGTCAGCGCCAACGCTGCGGCCCCGGCGCGCCGGGGCGCTCGGCGGGACGGGGATGCGGTCGGGGATGCGGTCGGCGTCGTCATGCCTTGGTTACCGCCGAGGCGCCGGCGCGGATCTCTCGTCGCGGTTGCGCAGCGTCGCCGGTCACGGTGTGCTTGCACCGTGGACCGAGATCCGCGGAGCGACCGCGGCGGTAAGGAGGACATGTGGGACCTCTCGGACGAGGCTCTCTTCGCGGGCTACGCCGCCGGTGACGACCAGGCGGCCGCCGCCTTCGTGCGCCGGCTCGAGCGCAAGGTGTACGGCCTGGCGCTCGCGATCGTGCGCGACCCCGCCGACGCCCACGACGTCGCCCAGGAGGCGTTCGTCCGCGCCTGGCGGTTCGCGGCCAGCTTCGACGAGCGACGCGGCTCGGTGGCGGCCTGGTTGCTGGGCATCACCCGCAACGTCGCCCTCGACAGCGTCCGGGGCCGGGGGCGCCGGGGCGACATCGTGGGCGACGTGCCGGGGGAGTGGCCCGCCGACGTCGACGACCCGAGCGAGGTCGTCGGGGTGCGCGACGACGCCGCCCAGGTCATGGCGGTGATGGCGGGGCTGCCCCCCGAGCAGCGAGACGCGCTCGTTGCCGTCACGCTCCTCGGGCTGTCGACCAGGGAGGTCAGTGAGCGCTCGGCGGTCCCGCACGGCACGGTCAAGACCCGGGTGCGCCTGGGGCTGCGCAAGCTGCGTTCGGAGATGGAGGGCCAGGTGCGATGGCCGTGATGCGCTGCGAGCAGCTCCGGGACATGGCGCCTGACGTGGCGCTCGGCCTGCTGACGGGCCGGGAGCGCGCCGCGGCGCTCGCCCACCTCGAGCGGTGCGAGACCTGCCGCACCGAGGTCGCCGCGCTGGCCGGCACCGCGGACGAGCTGCTGCTGGCCGCCCCCGAGGCGACCCCGCCCGACGGGTTCGCCGCCGGTGTGCTCGCCCGCCTGGCAGCCGAGGAGCCGGTGCGCGACGCACCGGGCGCTCCGGCACCGATCGACGGCGACCGGGGGGCGCGCCCGTCCGGGCGGCGCCGCATGGTGGTCGCGGCCGTGGCGGCTGTCGTGGTGCTGGTCGTGGGCGGTCTCGCCGTGGCCCTCCGCTCGGATGGCGGTGCGGGCACGGAGGTCGCGGCGACCGCAGTGATGCGCACGGGGCAAGGCCAGGTCGTCGGCGAGGCGACGGTGTCGGGCGACGCCCCGGCCGCCGTCGAGATCGACGTGCCCGGGTGGGACGCCATGGTCGACCGGTGGGGCGGCGCGTCCGAGGCCGGCTACCTGCTGGCGGTCGAGACCAGCGACGGCGAGCGGACGGTCAAACCGGCACCCGGCGCCGGGGACGACGACGGCTGGTCGGTGACCGTCGACGCGCCGGCTGGCGACGTGACCACCGTGTCGGTGCTCGACGACGAGGGACGCGTGTGGTGCAGCGGGCGCTTCCGCGCCGGGTGACGGCGTTCGGCGCTACAGGTCGGGCCACCGGCGGCGCTGGCGCGTCCGCGTGCGATCGGGATCGCCGAGCGCCCACGCCCTGCGCCACGCCGGCGCGTCCGGCCCCGCCAGCTGCGGGGTGGCGCCGGCGTGGGCCCGGCGACGCGCCGACCACCAGTCGGTGGTCGCCTCGTCGGCCAGCATGGCGACGGCCCGCTCGATGGCCGTGCCGAGCCGGCGGGTGTCGTCGTCCGGGCCCGGCACCAGCGGCGCGCCGAAGGTGACCCGCGCGGTGGACGGCGAGGGCAGCTTGCGGCCCTTGCGGAGGATGCGGCCGGTGCCCTCGATGTGGACGGGCACCACCGGGACCCGGCACCGCGTCGACAGGTACGCGGCGCCGCCGCGGAACGGCTGGCCCCACCCGTCGGGGCTGCGCCCACCTTCGGGGAAGATGAGCATCGACCAGCCGTCGTCGAGCAGGCGGGCGGCACGGTCGGCCGATCGTCGCCCCACCTTGGCGCGCTCGATGGGGATCGCGCCCAGCGCCAGGGCGGAGAGCGCGCTGGTGACAGGTGTACGGAAGAAGTAGTCGGCGGCGGCACCGACGAACAGGCGGTGGCGCCACGGCTCGGGGATCGACGTCACGAGCAGCGGCGTGTCCACGTGGCTGTGGTGGTTGGCGGCGAAGATCACCGGTCCGCCGGCGGCGGCGAGCGCATCGAGCCGGTCGAGGCCGTGGCGCTCGGGTCGGGCGAGGGCGGCCACCGCCGGGCGGGCGACGGCCTCGACCAGCGCGGCGCGGGCGAGCCGCGCCGGGTAGCGCCTGGCCCACTCGGTGTCGTAGTCGGCGCCGGCGCGGCGCCGGCGGGCGGGCGCCTCGACGCCCCCGGGCACCGTCGGGGCCGAGAACGGGAACGGCAGCCGGGGAAGCCGCCGGGTCACCACGTCGGGGAGTGCGGGCACCGGTGCCTACCTGACGTCCGCCATGACGAGCGGCGGGTTGTGGAGGTGGGTGATCGTGGCGTCGCGGCCGACGACGTCGCCGGCCATCTCGAGGGCATCCTGCAGCGTCGAGGCGGCGGTGAAGCCCAGCCGGCGCACCGACCGGGGCTCGCCGCCGACGATGATCACCTTGCCGGCGTGCGCCATGCCGTGGCAGCCCCAGTACCACATGTAGAACGGGTGGACGCCGTGGTAGGCGTAGCTGGTGCGGTACAGGTGCCGGTACCACTCGTCCTCGGCGTACTGCTTCTCGTAGCGGGCTTCGATCTCGGCCGGGTCGGTGGTGTCGGCCAGCACCTGCTCGAAGAAGTCGATGTAGCTCGGGTGGTGGACGGGGTTGAACTCCCATGGCGTCGGGTGGCTCAGGATGACCACGCCGCCCTCGCGCACGAGCGGCCGGCCCCGGTACATGTTGAAGAAGTAGCCGAGCCCCAGGCACATGACCAGGATGGGGTTCATCACCGAGTTCACGTTGTAGGGACAGATGTAGGGCAGCCCCATGGTGAGGATGTCGGTCTGCCCGTCCACCGGCACCAGCTGCTGGCGGTACACGTTCTCGGTCGTCACCTCGTGCACGGCCTCGACCTCGCCGGCCTGCACGGAGGTGAGGCCGTAAGGCGCCTGCCACGAGTGGAAGATCTTGCGTCGTGCCTTGAGCGGCAGCCGGTCGAGCCCGGCCTTCATCGCGACGAACGACGCTCGGTCCCGGGCCGTCCACTCCCACTCGCGCTTCTGCAGCACCGACATGGGCCCCGAGGTGCCGAACGTGTCGTTGTTGAGCGTGGTCTCGATCTGGAAGATCTTGACGCCCGCGTCGCGGATGACCTTGCCCATGCGCCAGTTCGAGCTGTGCAGCTCGGAGGCGTGGCGATCCATGAAGCTGGTGGAGTGCCGCATCGTCTGCACGTTGTGGTGGTGGCGCAGGCTGCGGTAGCTCGACAGGCCGGTCGCGGTGGACTTGTGGCCGCCGTCCATCGAGACGAGGTTGATGTTGACGTACACGATCAGGTCGCTGTCGGCGGCCCGCTTGTTGATCTCGACCTCTTCGCCGTGCGGCGTGGTGCCGAGCAGGGCCAGGTTGTCGGCGTCCTCGGCGTCGTGGTTGTAGAGCAGGCCGTGGGGGGCGAACGCGTCGTACACCCGGTCGCCCACCGCGTGGCGCAGCTCGGCTTCGGTCATGCGCCGGTGCAGGGCCAGGGCGGCGATGATGTGCACGTCGTCGACACCGGCCTCGGCCGCCACGTCGAGCACCGCCTCGATGATGCGCTGGCGCACGTCGGGACGCCGCATGGGAGGCAGGGGCAGCGAGATGTCGTCGAAGGCGATGGTCAGCTTCATGCCCGGGCGCAGCTGCGCCCGCAGCGGCTCGCTGTCGCCGAGCGGGTTGTCGAGGGCGTGGCGGATGGCGCCCTCGGGGTCGTCGAGCGCCTCGAGCGGCTCACCCGGGTACAGCACCCGGCTGCGCCCGGCAGGCAGCTTCTCGAGCCGCAGGCTCTCGCCATGGTGGAACAGGATCGGTGGCGTCGACCGGTCGACGTCGAGCACGAAACCGGGTCGGGGCATCTAACGAGCTCCTCGGGACAGATGCGTGCGGGGACGGCCCCGCGGGCAGTCGATCTGGCGTCCGTGGGGTGCGTGGCTGCTGGT
>JAFGPU010000429.1 GCA_016936035.1 Acidimicrobiales bacterium | reverse complement strand
GCCAAGGTCTCTGGCGTCTCTCACCAGCAAATCGCCACGTGAGGGACGCCAGAACCGGCCGCCGGGCCGGCGGCGGTCGGGGTCCCGGGGTGCGCCAAGGTCTCTGGCGTCTCTCACCAGCAAATCGCCACGTGAGGGACGCCAGAACCGGCCGCCGGGCCGGCGGCGGTCGGGGCTGGCGCCCGTAGCGGCTACGACTCGGTGATGGTCACCGTCTCGACGGTCACCGGACGGGAGGGCCCGCCCCCGAGCGGGCTCGTGGGGTCGTCCTCGTGCAGCGCCATGATCGCCTCCAGGACGTCGAGGCCCTCGGTGACCGAGCCGAAGGTGACGTAGGTGCCCTGGCTGTCGAGCTGGGTGACGTTCTCGTCGACGCTGAAGAAGAACTGGGCGCCGGCGCCGTCGGGGCCGCCGCTGCGGGCCATGATCAGCTGTCCGGGCGCGTACGTGAAGGGGCCGGTGCCCTGACCGTCGGGCGAGAACTCGAACACCCCGCCCTCGTCGGGCAGCGAGTATCCCGGACCCTGGTCGCTCGGGTCGTTCGAGTGGGGCGAACCACCCTGGATGATGCCGATGCCCGGGTCGGTGCGGAACAGCTCGGTGCTGTCGTAGTACCGGTTGCGGGCCAGCGCGACGAAGTTGTTCGTGGTACCGGGGGTCGTGGCCGTGTCGAGCTCGACCACGACGTCACCCTCGCTGGTGGTGAACGTCGCCGTGTAGGTCCTGGCCGGGTCGATGCACTGCTCGAACCCGTCGTCGAAGCTGAGCGTGGGCTCGTCGGCCCCGGTCGCCGGCGGGCACGGCGTCGTCCCGTAGGCGAACTCGCCAGAGCCGTCGCTGCCGTCGATGCCGTTCTCGTCGACCGGCTCGGTGGTGGCGGGCGCCGTGGTCTCGGTGGCGTCGTCGGGCGACGTCTCTGCGTCGTCGTCGTCGTTGCCCATGAGCTCGGACACACCGAAGAGGATCGCCAGCACGACCACCGCGGCGATCACGATGCGTAGGGCCGTGCGCTTTGCCTTCGCACGCTTCGCGGCCTCGATCTCGGCGGCCGTCTTCTCCAGCCGGGCAGCTCGCTGGCGCTCTCGCTTCGTCGTTCCCACGAGCGGTGGAGGGTAGCCAGCGAGACGCCGCGCGGGCATTTCGGCAGGTCGCGCCCACCACGCTCACAGCTCCGGACTGCACTCTTCGGGGTTGTTCGTGCGACAATGCCCACCTGAGGCGGTTCCACGTGACTCCCATCACCACGAGAACCAGATGAACAACAACCACCATGATGAAGAAGAGGCCACGCCGACGAGCGTGACCCTCGACGTCGGGCGCCGGCTCCGGTCGCTCCGCAAGGCCCGTCACATGTCGCTCGACGATGTCGAGCGCCAGTCGTCGGGCCGCTGGAGCGCGTCGGCCATCGGCGCCTACGAGCGCGGCTTCCGCACGCTCAGCCTCCCCCGGCTGCACGAGCTCGCCGAGTTCTACGACGTGTCCGTGTCGGTGCTGCTCGGCGAGCAGACGCCGTCCGGCGAGGGCCCGCCCAAGCTGGTGCTCGACCTCGAAGCGCTGTCCAAGGTGCCCGAAGCGGCGCCCGTGCAGCGTTTCGTCCGGTCGATCATCGTCGAGCGCGGCGACTACAACGGCCGTGTGCTGACGATCCGCAGGGACGACCTGCGGGCCATCTGCGCACTGCTGCAGACCGACGTCGCCGACGCTCTCTCCAGGCTCGAAGCCTGGGAGGCGCTCGTCGAGAGCCCGTCGACGCTGTCCTGACCCCTACCGACGCGCCTGGCGGATCCGCCGAGGTGGGCGAGGTGGCTGACCGGATCCCGGTCCCCGGCCCCGGGAAGGGGTTCGTCCGCCGCGCCCGGCCACCGATAGGTTTGTGACCCGTGCCCCTGGTCATCCAGAAGTTCGGCGGAACATCCGTCGCCGATCCCGAACGCATCCGCGAGGTCGCCGACCATGTCGCCCGCACCGTCCGCCACGGCAACGACGCCGTGGTGGTGGTCAGCGCCATGGGCAAGGAGACCGACGAGCTGATCCGGCTGGCCGGCGACGTGTCGCACGTCCGCCCCGGCCGCGAGATGGACATGCTCATCACCGCGGGCGAACGCAAGGCCATGGCGCTGCTGTGCATGGCCCTGCACTCGCTCGGGGTTCCCGCCGACAGCTTCACCGGCAGCCAGGCCGGCTTCATCACCGACACCAACCACAGCAACGCCAAGATCGTCGAGCTGCGGCCCGACCGCCTGCGCAAGGCCATCGACGCCGGACGGGTGCCGGTCATCGGCGGCGCGCAGGGTGTCTCGACCGACCACGACGTCACGTTCCTGGGCCGTGGGGGCTCCGACACCACGGCGGTCGCCGTCTGCCACGCGCTCGAGGGCGACGCCTGCGAGCTCTACACCGACGTCCCCGGCGTCTTCACCGCCGACCCACGGCTCGTGCCCCGGGCGCGCCGCATGGGCGCGGTGTCCTTCGACGAGCTGCTCGAGATGACCGCCACCGGCTGCCCCAAGCCGGCCATGCGCTCGGTCGAGTACGCCCGCCGGTGGGGCGTCAAGCTGCACGTCCGCTCTGCGTTCACCTGGGAACCGGGCACCTGGGTACTCGAGGAGGATCCTTCGATGGAACAGGCGATCGTCTCGGCGGTCACCCACGACACCGGCGAGGCCAAGGTCACGGTCTCCGGCGTCCCCGACCAGCCTGGCATCGCCGCCCGGTTGTTCCGCGAGCTGGCCGCAGTCGGCGTGAACGTCGACATGATCGTGCAGAACGTGTCCGACCACGGCGTCACCGACATCTCGTTCACGGTGCCCAAGGACGACCTGGTGCAGGGCACCGACGTGTGCCAGCGGCTCGCCGACGAGATCGGCGCCGTCGGGGTGTCGTCCGACAGCGACATCGCCCGCGTGAGCATCATCGGCGCCGGCATGAAGTCCAACCCCGGCGTGGCCGCCACCATGTTCGAGGTGCTGGCCGGCGAGGGCATCAACATCGAGATGATCTCCACCTCGGCCATCCGCACGTCGTGCGTGGTGCGCGAGGGCCAGATCGAGCAGGCGGTGCAGAGCCTGCACAGCGCCTTCGGACTCGACACCGTCTGACCCGGCGCTGCCAACCCGGTTGGGGCCGGCCGCCGCGCCGCCCTAGCCTTTCGCCCATGTCATCAGTGCGAGTCGGCGTCGTGGGCGCCACCGGTCAGGTCGGCGGCGTCATGCGTGAGGTGCTCGTCGAGCGCGACTTCCCGGCGGCCGACGTCCGCTTCTTCGCGTCGGCCCGGTCGGCCGGCCGCACGCTCGACTGGCGGGGCACCGAGGTCACGGTCGAGGACGCCGACACCGCCGACTACGCCGGGCTCGACATCGTGCTGTTCTCGGCCGGTGGCACCACCTCAAAGGCGCTCGCACCTCGGGTGGCCGCCGCCGGCGCCACCGTCATCGACAACTCGTCCGCCTGGCGCATGGACCCCGACGTGCCCCTGGTGGTGTCCGAGGTCAACCCCGACGACCTCGACGACGCCCGCAAGGGCATCGTCGCCAACCCCAACTGCACGACGATGGCGGCCATGCCGGTCCTGGCGCCGCTGCACCGCGCCGCCGGGCTCCAGCGGCTGGTCGTCAGCACCTACCAGGCCACCTCGGGCGCCGGCCTGTCCGGCGTCGCCGAGCTCGACGAGCAGGTGCGCAAGGTGGCCGACGGCGCCGCGGCGCTGACCTACGACGGCAGGGCGGTCGACTTCCCGGCGCCCGCCAAGTTCGCGGCGCCCATCGCCTTCAACGTGCTGCCGCTGGCCGGCGCGATCGTCGACGACGGTTCGGGCGAGACCGACGAGGAGCAGAAGCTCCGCAACGAGAGCCGCAAGATCCTCGGCATCCCCGAGCTGCGGGTCTCCGGCACCTGCGTGCGGGTGCCGGTGTTCACGGGCCACTCGTTGTCGATCAACGCCGAGTTCGCGCGCGACCTGTCCCCCGAGCAGGCCACCGAGGTGCTGGCCGCAGCCCCCGGCGTGGTGCTGGCCGACGTCCCGACGCCGCTCATGGCGGCCGGCACCGACCCCGCCTACGTGGGACGCATCCGCCGCGACGCCACGGTCGACCACGGGCT
>JAFGPU010000428.1 GCA_016936035.1 Acidimicrobiales bacterium | reverse complement strand
CGAGCTCGACGAGATCCGGGGCGACCAGCAGCGGGTCGGGTTCGGCAGCCAGATCCGCAGCTACGTGCTGCAGCCCTACCAGATGGTGAAGGACCTGCGGTCCGAGCACGAGACCGGCAACGTGTCGGGTGTGCTCGACGGCGACCTCGACCCGTTCATGGAGGCGTACCTCCAGTGGCGTCGCAGCGGTGCCGAGACAGCGTGAGCATCCGTCGGTCCGGGGCAGCTGACGACTAACTTTGGGCCGCGATGTTCGAGGTACCGCGCGGTATCTGTAACCTCATCGCAATAGCTGGGGACGCGAGCACTCGACGTTCCCGCGCGTCTCTCGGGCGAGGAACATGATCACCTTCGAACAGGTCAGCAAGATCTACAAGGGCAACGTCGAGGCGCTCCACGGCGCGTCGGCCACCATCGAGAAGGGCGAGTTCGTCTTCCTCGTGGGGCCGTCGGGGTCGGGCAAGTCGACGATGCTGCGGCTCATCAACCGCGAGGAGACGGCCGACAAGGGCCGCATCTTCGTGGCGGGCAAGGACATCGCCCGGCTGTCGTCGTGGCGGGTGCCGTACCTGCGCCGCAACATCGGCTGCATCTTCCAGGACTACAAGCTGCTGACCAGCAAGACCGTCTACGAGAACGTCGCGTTCGCGCTCGAGGTCATCGGCCGTCCCCGCCACGTCGTCAAGGCGCAGGTCCCGGCCATCCTCGAGCTCGTCGGCCTCGACTCCAAGGCCACCAACCTGCCGGAGGAGCTGTCCGGCGGCGAGCAGCAGCGGGTGTCGATCGCCCGGGCGTTCGTCAACCGGCCGCTGATCCTGCTGGCCGACGAGCCCACCGGCAACCTCGACCCGGCCACGTCGGTGGGCATCATGCGCCTGCTCGACCGCATCAACCGCACCGGCACCACCGTGGTGATGGCCACCCACGACCGGTCGATCGTCGACACCATGCAGCGACGGGTGATCGAGCTCGAGCACGGCGAGATCATCCGCGACCAGGCCCGAGGGGTGTACCAGTGAAGTTCGACTACATCGCCCGCGAGACCGCCAACAACCTGCGTCGCAACATCACGCTCACCATCGCCGCCATCATGACCGTGGCGGTGTCGCTGGCCCTGTTCGGCTCGACCCTGCTCGTGCGCCAGGGCGTCGACAACGTGTCGGCCCGCTGGCAGGACGGCATCGAGGTCATCGCCTTCCTCAAGCCCGACGTCAGCGACGAGCAGCGGGACGCGATCGAGACCACGATCGCCGAGAACCCGGAGGTCGGCCGCTGGCGTTACGTCGACCGCGAGGAGAGCCACGAAGAGGCCATGCGCCTGTTCGAGCGCAACGAGGCGATGCGCACCAAGCTCGAGGCCAGCCCCGACCTGGTGCCCGACTCCTACCGCCTGACGCCCGAGTCGAGCGACGTCAACCTCATGAACAGCCTGGGCGAGCAGCTCAAGGCCGAGCCGGGGGTGCTCGAGGTCACCGACGTGACCGAGAGCATCGAGACGGTGGTCGGCGTGTCGGAGTTCGCGCAGCGCGCGATGCTCATCGTCGGCGTCGGGTTGCTGGTCGCGGCCCTGCTGCTCATCCTCAACGCCATCCGCATGGCGATGTTCGCCCGGCGCCGCGAGATCGAGGTGATGAAGCTCGTCGGCGCGACCAACTGGTTCATCCGCGTGCCGTTCATGCTCGAGGGCATCGTCCAGGGCCTCGTCGGCGCCGGCATGGCGCTGGGCGCGGTGGTCGCCCTCGACCGGTTCATGAAGAACGCGGCGGAGAACCCGGAGTACCGGGACATCATGCAGGGCTTCGTGGCGTCGAGCGACGAGCTGGTGATGACCGCCATCGTCGTCATGGTGCTGGGCATCGTCATCGGCGCCGCCGGGTCGGGCTGGGCGCTCAGCCGCTTCCTGAAGGTCTGACCCCCCGGAGGGTCGAGGCGCGGGGTTGCGGCCCCGCACGATCGGGTGGCCACCCGCCGATCGTGCGGGGCGCTGGCGCGCCCGTGACGTTCAGGTCTCCAGGGTGACGGGAAGTGCGTCGAGCCCCCGGAGGACGATGCGCCCGTTCCAGGCGGGCTCGTCGGTGGCCAGCGCCATCCGCGGGAACCGGCGAACGAGCGTCGGCACGGCCTCGGCGCCTTCGAGTCGGGCCAGCGCCGAGCCGAGGCAGTGGTGGATGCCGCTGCCGAACGACAGGTGGCCGCTCGCGCCGTCGCGGGACAGGTCGACGTCCGCAGCGGTCGGGCCCCACTTGGTCTCGTCGCGGTTGGACGAGCCCAGCAGCGTCAGGACCATCTCACCGGGGCCGATCGTCTCGCCGGCGATCTGCACCTCGGTGGTGGTGATGCGTCGCGACACCTGCACGGGGCTGTCGTAGCGCAGCAGCTCGTCGACGGCGTTGGCATCGAGCGACGGGTCCGCGACGAGGCGCTCGAACTGGTCGCGGTGGCGCAGGAGGGCCAGCGTGCCGTTGCCGATGAGGTTGACGGTGGTCTCGTGGCCTGCGAGGTAGAGCAGGACCACCTGGTCGCGCAGCTCGGATTCGGTCAGCCGGTCGCCGTCCTCCTCGGCGGCGATCATCGCGCTGAGCAGGTCGTCGGCCGGGTTGCGGCGCTTCCAGGCGATGGCCTCGTCGACGTGGGCGAACATGTTCTCGGCGGCAGCCACCATGCGCCGCAGGGTCGGCTCGTCGTTGAAGGGCTCGATCGAGTTGGTCATCTCGTGCGACCAGCTGCGCAGCTGGTCGCGGTCGCCCTCGGGCATGCCCAGCAGCTCGCTGATGACGACGAAGGGCAGGGGGAACGCGAACCGGGCGATCAGGTCGACGGGCGTGCCGTCGCCGCCGGCGGCGGCCACGTCGTCGAGCAGATCTGCGACGAGCTGGCGCACCCGCGGGCGCAGCCGTTCGATGCGGCGGACGGTGAAGGCGCTCGACACCAGCCGGCGCAGGCGGGTGTGGTCCGGGGGGTCGAGGCTGAGGATCGACCGGGTGCGGTCGCGGAGGGTGTCGGACAGGTCGTCGGGCAGGGGAGGTGCGACCAGGTTGGTGGCCTTGGCGTCGTCGACGCTGGTGCCGGCGAGGCGCAGCAGCTCGAAGCAGTCGTCGAAGTGCGACAGGACGCGCAGGCCCAGCGGGTTCCGGTGCACCCGGCCCTGCGCTCGGATCGACGCGTACTGCCGGTAGGGGTCGGCGGCGAAGCCCGGCTCGAAGGGGTTGTAGAGGGCGGGCTCCGCGGCCGTGCCCTCGGTCGTGCTCAGATCCGCGTCCACCAGGCCACGTTTTCGCACGCCGTGTGCAAATGCAAGGGCGACGTCCCCGAGCCGTGGCAGTCTTCGTGCCGACCATGCCGAACGCGCCCTCGTCCAGCCCCAGGCCGCGACCCGGAGGCGCCCGCAGGTCGCGGGCCCCGGCGCCTCGACCACCGGCGGTCGACCTGGCGCTGCTGGCCCTGGCCGTCGTCGCCGTGTCGACAGCGGCCCCGCTCATCCGGGCCGCGGAGGCCCCGTCGCTCGCCGTGGCGTTCTGGCGCAACGCGCTCACCCTGCCGGTGCTGGCGGCCGTCGTGGTGGCGCGCCCGCGCAGCCGGCGCGAAGCGCGGAGGCTCGACCCGCGCGAGCGCCGGCTGTCCGCCGTGGCCGGGCTGTTCCTGGCCGGCCACTTCGCCACGTGGGTGCCCAGCCTGTCGTTCACATCGGTGGCCTCGTCGGTGGCGCTCGTGGCGACGCAGCCCGTGTGGGCTGCGGTCATCGCCCGGTGGCGCGGCGAGCTCGTGCCCCGGTTGGCGTGGTGGGGCATCGCCTCGGCGCTGGCGGGGTCGCTGCTGCTGAGCGGCATCGACCTGTCGATCGCGCCGCGGGCGCTGTTCGGCGACCTGCTGGCGCTGGTCGGCGGCGCGCTGGCGGCGGCGTACGTGACGGTCGGCGCCCAGGTGCGCCGTACCGTGTCGACGGCCGTGTACGCCACAGCCTGCTACTCGGTGGCCGCTGTCGTGTTGCTGGTCGTGTGCGGCGTGGCCCGCCAGCCTCTCGCGGGCTACGACGGCGGCACCTGGTTGGTGCTGGCGGGTCTCGTCGTCGGGCCCCAGCTGCTCGGTCACACGGTCGTGAACCGCGTGCTCCGCACGACCAGCCCCGTGGTGGTGTCGGTGGCCATCCTGTTCGAGATCGTCGGGGCGGCCGTGCTGGCCTGGCTCGCCTTCGACGAGGTGCCGCCGGCGTCCGCGCTACCCGCCGGCGTGCTGATCGTTGCCGGTGTCGTGCTGGTGGTGCGCGCCAACCCCCGCGAGCCGTCGGTGGCCGGCGCGCCGGCGCTGGAGTGACCCGTGCGGGTCGTCCGCCGCTCGCGCCCGGGGCGGACCGATCTCCGGGCGCCACCGGGAGCGAGCTACGGTCACCACTCGTGCGTGCCGTGTGGGTCGTGACCGTCATCCTCGTCGCCGTCGGCCTGGTGGCCTGGGGAACGACCTGCACGGGCCAGCGCCCCATACCGACCGGCGACACCATTCCGGGCGGGGCCGTGGCCACGACGAGCACGGCGGTGGCCACCACGACCACTGCGGTGGCCATCACGACCACCGCGGTGGCGGATCCGGGCACCGAGGTGCTCGCCGGCTGAGCACGGTCCGGCCGGCGGATCGGGGCGCGCCGATGGCGGCCGCCCGATGCGGCCGCCATCGGTCATGGGCGCTGCGACGCGCCCTCCACCCCTGCGGCGGGGAGCGCCGTGGTCCCCCCGGACTACGCCGGGCAGGTGTCCCGGTAGTCCGAGATGGCCAGCTCTCGGGGAGCGGGGCACAGGAACTGCTCGTAGCGGGTGTCGTTGTCGACGTAGCGCTTGAGCCACGAGATCATGTACTTGGCGGTGGTGGTGTCGGACGTGTTCGAGACGAAGTGGCTGGCGCCACGCAGCTCGAGGTAGGCCTTCTCCGACGACGCCGGGATGCTGTTGAAGAACGGGATCGAGTGCGACGACACCGACGCGATCGTGTCGTACTGGGCGCCGATGATCATCGTGGGCACCCGCACCTCGCCCCAGGTCTTGTCCAGGTTCCAGGGCTGCAGCGGGATGGACGCCTGCAGGTCGGGGTTGTCGGCCGACGCCTCGAGCGATCCGCCGCCGCCCATCGAGTGCCCCGCCACGGCCAGGCGGTCCGCGTCGACGCGGTTGCGCACCGAGCTGTACCGGACCAGGTAGTCGAGGGCTGCCTGCAGCTGACGGCCCCGGCTGGCCGGCTGGTCGAACCGGGAGGTGGTGTCGATCGTGAACACCACGAAGCCCTGCGACGCGAGGCGCGGGCCCATCCAGGCGATGCTCGACTGGCTGGCGGTGAAGCCCGGCGAGATGGCCACGGCGCCGAAGGTGCCCTGGCTCGTGGTGGTCGGGTAGTAGATCGTGCCGCCCCCGAAGCCGCTGACGCTGAACGACCAGACGCTCGTCTGCGATGTGGAGAACGGGCCGCGGACGGCTTCGATGCTCGACTGCGACGGCGCGGGCCCCCGTTCGTACGGGTTGGACTGGGCCTCCGCGGTCGGTGCGCCGGCAAGCGTGCCGCCCACCAGGGCCATCGCGAGCACCACCTTGGCAAGGCGCCGGTGTCCTGTCGGTCGGGACGTGGACATGGCAGGTTCCCCCTCTGTTCGGGCACGGCCACAGGTCCCGGACGGATGCCAGCCCTGCAACCGTTGGTGTGACAGAGGACATCTTAGACTGACGCGTCAGTAAATAACAGCGCTCCGGTCGACCTCGACCTGGCATGGTCGCCGATGATCGGAGAGACGACGCCGGAACGGACCGACTGGTCAGAGAGCGGTCTGCAGGCCGTCCTCGGCGTCAGCGAGGAGCGCGCGCACCAACTCTGTGATCTCGCGGGGTGCCTTGGAGGGCGCGCCTGCGTCGAACGGCGGGCGGGGGTCGTATTCGAGGCCGAGCTGGATGGCCTGTGCGGTCTCTTCGCCCGCGATCCGTCCGACGAGCGTCAGCGCCAGATCGATGCCGGCCGAGACGCCCGCCGCGGTGAAGATCCTCTCCTCGCCGACCACTCGCTCGTCGGTCGGCTCGGCGCCGTAGGACCGGAGGG
>JAFGPU010000427.1 GCA_016936035.1 Acidimicrobiales bacterium | reverse complement strand
TGCCCGTGACCGTGAGGCGCCCGGACCCCTCGTCGTGCTCGATGCGGGCACCGAGGGTGCCCAACGCCGTGCGCATGGCGATGGTGTCTTCGGCGACCAGGGCACCGTCGACGGTCGAGGTGCCCGCCGCCAGGGCGGCGCACACGAGCGCCCGGTTGGTCAGGCTCTTCGAGCCGGGGACGGTGACCGTGGCGTCGAGAGGGTGGTCGACGGGCGTGACCGGCCTGGTGGCGGTGGGGTCGCCCATGCCGCTAGCCCGCGTCGACCGGGTGCACGGCGGGACGGTATCCGCGGCCGACGAGCCCGGCGCGGAAGACCTCGACCGAAGCGCTCTCGATGAGCATCACGAGCACGCCGTGGAGGCCCTCGGACGAGTGGGCGATCTCGAGGTCGACGATGTTGACGTCGAGGTCTGCGGCCAGGATTGCGACGTCGGCCACCACCCCGGGCCGGTCGGGCACCGGGATGCGCACCTCGCGCAGGTCGGCGGCGGTGCGGAACCGGGCCGGCAGGTTGACCCGCGCCGCGCGGGCCTGCTCGAGGGTGGCGAGGAGCTCCTTGCGGTCGTCCTGGGCGACCACCTCGCGCATGTGCTGGAGCGCCGTCGTGAGCTCGTCGAGCACCTCGACGATGGCCGTGCGGTTGTCGCTGCAGATGTCCGGCCAGATGCCGGGGTGCCCCGAGGCGATGCGGGTCATGTCGCGGAACCCACCGGCGGCCAGGCGGAGCAGGGCCCGGTGCTCTTCGCTGCGCTCGTCGGCCAGGCGCATGAGGGTGGCGGCGGTGAGGTGGGGCACGTGGGACACGACCGCGACCAGCTCGTCGTGCCGGTCGGGTGGCAGCGCCACCACCTCGGCGCCGAGCGTGCCCACGATCTGCCGCACCTGCGCGTAGGCGGCGGCATCGGTGCCGGTGGTCGGGGTGAGCACCCAGGTGGCCCCCTCGAACAGCTCTGCCGTCGCGCCCTCGACGCCCTCCTGCTCCGAGCCGGCCATGGGGTGACCGCCCACGAATCGCGGGTCGGAGACCGCGTCGACGATCGAGGCCTTGACCCCACCGACGTCGGTGACCAGCCCGGTGCCGGCCGCGAGCGCGCGCCGAGCCTGCTCGGCCACGGCGTGGACCGGCGTGGCCACGAAGGTGATGGCGGCGTCCGGATCGTCGCCCACGGCATCGAGGGCGCCGAGGGCCAGCGCCGTCTCGGCCCGGCCCGGGACGCTGTCGCGCCCGGTCACGTACCACCCGACGCGCCGCAGGCGCATGCCGATGGAGCCACCGATCAGGCCGGTGCCCACCACCACCGCGCGCCCGGGCTCGGGGGGACGGCCCAGGACCACTAGCGCCGCCCCGGCTCAGGGGACGTACGGGCCCCCATCAGGCGGGCAGGTCGTCACGCAGGTTGCGCGCGCCTTCGAGGTAGACGTGGTGGAGGTCGCCGCGCGAGCGGTCGGTCGCGAGGTGCACCATCACCCGGATGCACCGTGCGGTACCCCCCTCGATGTCGAGCTCGCGGGCGCAGATCAGCGGGACGTCACCCAGACCGAACGCGCGCGCGGCCTGGGCGGGGAAGGCCGAGTGGATGTCGTCGGTCGCGGTGAACAGCACGCTGATCAGGTCGTCGTGGTGAAGGGAGTTGCGCTCGAACAGGGCGCTGAGCAGGGCGATCACCCGCTCGAACATGTGATCCTTCTCGTCGACGTCGAGGGTGGTGGCGCCGCGGAGGGCACGAACGGCGGGTGACATGGCCAACCGAGGTTAGCGGCGGCCGGAACCCGGACGTGCAGTCGGGCCTTGGCCGCCCGACCCTCGGCCGCCCCGGCCCCCCTGCCGTGCCGGCCGCGCTGCGGGCGTGCGGGGCGCGGCCGCCCGCTCCAACGACCGCAGCTCGGCCTGGGTGAGCTCCCGCCACTCGCCCGGGGCGAGCCGGCGGTCGCTCAGCGGGCCGATACGCACCCGCACCAGGCGTCGGACCGGGTGGCCGATCGCCTCGGCCATGCGTCGCACCTGGCGGTTGCGACCCTCGTGGACGGTGATGCGCAGCGTGTGCGGGCCGGCCATCGAGGCCTTGGCAGGCGCCGTGCGGCCGTCGTCGAGCTCGACGCCCTCGCGCAGGCGTCGCAGCGCGCCACGCGACGGGGTGCCCTCGACCTCGGCGAGGTACTCCTTGTCGACCCCGAACGACGGGTGGGTGAGGCGGTGGGCCAGCTCGCCGTCGTTGGTCAGCAGGAGCAGGCCTTCGGTGTCGGCATCGAGGCGGCCGACGGGGTACACCCGTGGGCTGTCGGGCACGAGGTCGACGACCGTGGGGCGCCCCTGGGGGTCGGAGGTGGTGGTGACCACGCCGGTGGGCTTGTTGAGCAGGTAGTGCACCAGGCCCTGACGGACCCCGATGAGCGCACCGTCGACCTCGATCGCATCGCGGTCGGGGTCGGCACGGGCCCCGAGCGTGGCGACGTGGCCGTTCACACGCACCCGGCCAGCGGCGATCATCTCCTCCGCGGTGCGGCGGCTGCCCAGGCCGGCCTGGGCGAGGATCTTCTGCAGTCGCTCGCCCGGCGGCGGCGAAGAGGTCACTCGTCGCCGTCGAGGTCGTACCGCTCGACCGGCGGTGGCTCGGCGGGCGGCGCCGCGGCGGGCCGTGGCTCGACGGCGCCCTCGGCGGGGTCGAGCGACCCGTCGTCGGGCGGCCCACCGGGGTCGTCGTGCGGGGTGCCGGCGGTCTGCAGTTCGTCGAGTCGCTCCGGCACGGTCGGACCGTCGGGCCGCAGACCCCGCTCGAGCTGCTCGACCACGTCCGCGTCGGGCACGAAGTCGCCCAGCGCGGGCAGGTCGGCCAGGCTGTCGACCCCGACCTTCTCGAGGAAGAGGCGGGTGGTGCCGAACATCGCCGCCTGGCCCGGGCCCGGATCGCGCCCGACCTCGGCGATGTAGCCCCGTTGCTGCAGGGTGCGCATGACCCCGTCGACGCTGACGCCGCGGATGGAGGCGACCTGCGCCCGCGAGATGGGCTGCTTGTAGGCGACAATCGCCAGCGTCTCGAGCGCGGCCGCCGACAGCTTGGACGTCTGGCCCTCGAGCACGAAGCGCTCGACGTAGGGCGCCAGGTCGGGGTGCGTCTGGAACCGCCACCCTCCGGCCACGCGCGCGAGCTCGAAGCCCCGACCCTGCTCGGCGTACTCGGCGGCCAGCTCGCGGCACAGCTCCTCGACGATCGCCGGGCGCAGCTCGAGGAGCTGCGCCAGCAGGCTGACGTCGATGGGCTGCTCGGTGACCAGGACGATGGCCTCGATGGCCCGCCGGGCCTCGGCCCGCACCCGGTCGGGCGGGCCGCTCTCCGGGACGGGCGGGCCGCTCTCGTCCCCTGCGGGCGCGGCGTCACCCGTCATAGGCGTCGACCTCGGCCAGGTCGCCGGTGCCCTCGTGGTCGCGACCCAGCCAGACGACCTCGATGTCGCCGAAGGTGCGGGGCTGGTCGAGGTCGACCATGCCGAGCTTGAACAGCTCGAGCACGGCGAGGAACCGCACGACGACCTCGAGCCGCTCGACCAGGTCGCCGGTGAGTGCCCGGAACGTGATGCGACCGAGGCGGGGCAGCTCGTCGACCAGCTCGGCGATGGCGTCGGTGACCGACGCCCGGA
>JAFGPU010000426.1 GCA_016936035.1 Acidimicrobiales bacterium | reverse complement strand
GAGGTCGAGGACTTCCGCATCGCCGTCGACGAGCTGTGCGCCACGCTCATCGAGATGGGCGACGGCCAGCCGGTGCGCCTGTCGTTCGATCTCGCCGCCGACGCGCTGGTGGTCCACGCCACGACCAAGGCCGGTGACCACGGCGCCATCGACGACGAGCGCATGTCGCTCAGCCGCCAGATCCTCGACGTCGTGACCGACGGGCACGACCTCACCGTCCTGGGCGACGACGTCGAGTTCACGGCCCGCAAGCTCGTGCGCGGCAGCGGCGTGGGCTGAGGGGGCGGGGCGGGCCGGCTCTGCCGTGTCAGGTGACGGGGACGCCGAGCACCTCGCGCAGCCCGGTCATCTCGAGCAGCCGGTCGAGGGATTCGGAGACGTGGGTGAGGCGCAGGCCGACGCCGCGGGCCTCGGCGTCGGACCGGGCGAGGAGCAGTGCCCGCAGGCCGGCCGAGTCGGCGAAGGTCAGGCCCCGGGCATCGATGCCGATGGCGGCGGGAGCGGTGTCGAGCACACGGGCGATCGTCGCAGTCAGCTCGCCCGAGGAGTGCAGGTCGAGCTCGCCGGCGAGGACCACCACCTCGGTGTCGCCGTTGCGGCTGGTGGTGACCGTGATCGACTCGTGTCCTTCGGTCATGGAGTTGCTCCCGAACGTCGTCTCGTGGGTCTGGTCGCGCCGGCCCCGGTCGCCGCCACCGACCTGTCGTGCCATGCTGCCACGGGTGGCGCCGTCCTCCACCATCGTGGTGGCACCCCGGGTCGCCGGCGCCCCGTCACCCTTCGTCCACCGCCATGACGTCGGGGACGGCGGAGAGCTGGGCCATCCACTGGCGCACCGTGCCGGGCCGCCCTTCGAGCTCGGTCGTGAGCACGACCCGGCCGCCCTCCTTGCGCAGCGAGAGCAGCGCGGTGTCGACGCCCGCCGTGTCGGCCATGGCGTCGACGGTGGGCCCCGGGTCGGCGCCGGGGCGGAGGTGCACGTTGACGGTGACCGTGCGCCGGCCGAGCCGCGTCCGCACCAGCGAGCGCACCGGCCGGAGCACCACGAGGCTGGCCAGCAGCACCGCGGAGGCCACCGCGGCGGTCGTGACGTCGCCCACGCCGCAGGCGAGCCCGATGGCGGCCACGGTCCACAGGCTGGCGGCCGTCGTCAGGTTCCGGACCGCCCCGCCCTGCCGGAAGATGAGCCCGGCCCCCAGGAAGCCGATGCCGACGACGACGTTGGAGGCCACCCGGGTCACGTCGGCCTGGATGGTCGAGCTGGCCCGGGCCTGGTCGAACTCCAGGAAGCCGAGCGTCGAGATGACGCCGAACAGCGACGCGCCGAGGGCCACCGCGATGTGGGTGCGCAGCCCGGCCGCCTGGTCGCTGACCTCGCGCTCGAAGCCCACGAGGCCGCCGAGCAGCGCGGCGACCAGGAGCCGCACCACGACGTCGCCGTCGAGGGCGAAGGTGGTCTCGGAGCCGAGGGCCCCCGCGGCCTCCATGGCGGCTCGCCTACCCCCTGGGCGCTCCGGTCAGCCGAGCGGTGCGTCCCGGGCTCACACCCGCACGTCGAGCACGAGCTGCTCGTCGTCGCGGGTGAAGACGTAGCGCATGCCCCCGATCTCGCCCACGACCGCGACATCGAGGTCGATGACCCCGCTGCGGTCGGTCCACCGGTCGAAGAGCAGCACCATCTCCCGGTGCTCGACCGGGTCGTCGCTCGGCACGAAGCTCATCGACAGCGGCAGTCCCCGGGGCACGGCGGTGCCGTCGATCTCCAGGGGCTCGAGGGGGACGATGTCGAGCAGCACCCGGTCGGCGCCGTCGGTGAAGGCGATGAGCTGGCAGACCGCCATGTCACACCGCGCAGCTGCCGTCGGGGTCGGACAGGGAGGCCCGCATCTTGGCGAGGCTGGCCCGCAGCAGGCGTGACACCTGCACCTGGCTCACCCCCACGATCTCGGCGATGCGCGACTGGGTGAGGCCGTGCATGAAGCGCAGCTCGACGATGCGGCGCTCGCGGGGCGGGAGGCCGTCGAGCACCTGCTCGACGGTGGCGGCCGCCTCGACGGCGTCGAGGGCACGGTCGCGGTCGCCCAGCACCCCGAGGTCGTCGGTGTCCGCGGCCTCGTTGTCGGTGGTCGAGGGCAGCGGCGTCTTGCGGTAGCAGCGGGCGGCTTCGAGGGCTTCCAGCACGTCCTCGATCGGGACCCCGGTCTGCGAGGCGATCTCGGCGACCGTGGGCGAGCGGCCGAGGACCTGGCCCAGCTCGGCCACGGCCACCTTGACGGTGTGCTGGAGGTCCTTGGCCCGCCGGGGCACGTGCACGGCCCAGGTGGTGTCGCGGAAGTGACGCCGGAGCTCCCCGGTGACGGTGGGCACCGCGAAGGTGGCGAAGGTGGTGCCGAAGTCGGGGTCGAAGCGCTCGACCGCCTTGAGGACCCCCAGCATGGCCACCTGCACCAGGTCGTCGAGCGGCTCGCCCTTGTTGGCGAAGCGCTTGGCACAGTGCAGGGCCAACCAGCGGTGGTCCTCGATGATGCGGTTGCGCAGGGCGCGGTCGCCCGTGGCCCGGTAGGCCCGGAACTGCTCGGCGTCGGCCTCGTGGTCTCGCCCCCCGGCACGATCGGCGCGTGCCGGCCGGGCGCTGGCGTGCGGCTCGGTGGTGGATGTGGTCGTCAGCACGGGTGCCTCCGCGTGGGTCTGCGTGGCCTTGCGGGCCGTTGCTACCCGCCGGAGGCGCCCCTACACGAGGAATTCCCGCACCCGGGGGAGGATCGGTGCACCCGCCCCCGGCCGCGCTCGTACCCCGACGACGATCAGTCGATGCGCAGCTTGCTCGTCAGCTCTTCGCGCCGAGCCTCGAAGTCATCGAAGCCGATCTTGCCCTCGTCGAAGGCGGCGTGGAGGTCGGCGAGCTGGGCGAGCACGGTGGCCTGGTCGACCTCGGGGGCCGGCGACTCGGTGGCGTCGTCCCGGCTGCCCTGCTCGGCCCGCTCAGCCCGCCGCTCCTGCTTGGCCCGCTGCCGGGCCTGCTTGTCGCGGTCGCGCTGGAGTTTCCCGAAGGTGGTGCGCCGGCGTGACACGCGGGCTCACACCACCCTGACGTTCTGTGCCTCGTCGCCCTTGCGCCCGGGCCCCACCTCGAACTCGACCTGCTGGCCGGCCTCGAGCGAGCGGTAGCCCGAACCCTGGATGTTGGAGTAGTGGACGAAGACGTCGTCTTCACCGTCGCGAGAGATGAAGCCGTAGCCCTTCTCGGCGTTGAAGAACTTGACCGTGCCGACTGCCATGTGGTGCTGCCTATCTGCTCTGTGTCTGCCGGTCGTGCGAACTGGTGCACGACCGCGCAGCACGAGGCTACGCCGTCCCGCCCCGAACCGCGCGTTCTGTAGGTTGAGCGCCGATGACCGCGGACATCGAGCGCGACACGGTCACCCTCGCCCGCCGCCTCGCCGAGCTGGGTGAGGCCGAGCGATCGCGGGTCTTCCACATGTCGTGGTGGAGCGACCGGGTCATCGACTGGGCCATGTCCCGGCCGGCGTTCAAGACCCAGCTCTTCCGGTTCGTCGACGTCTTCCCCGCGCTGCGCACCGACGCCGAGGTGGCCCGCCACGTCAGCGAGTACTTCGAGGGCGTCGAGGTCCCCCGGGCGCTCGACCTGGGCGTGGGGGTGGCCGACCGCCTCCCGCTCGGGGCCCGCATCGAGGCCCGGGTGGCCCGGCGCAACATCCTGCGCATGGCCGAGCAGTTCATCGCCGGTTCCGGCACCGCCGAGGTGGTCGAGCGGTTGGGCGCGCTGTGGCGGGCCGGCAGCGCCGCCACGGTCGACGTCCTCGGCGAGAAGACGGTCGTGGCCGCGGAGGCCGACCGCTACGCGGCCCGGGTGGCCGAGCTCATCGGTGCGCTGGCCGACGCCGCCGGCGCCTGGCCCGCCGACGACCGCCTCGACCGCGACGACCTCGGCCCGGTGCCCCGGGTGAACGTCAGCGTCAAGCCGACCGCGCTGGCCACGCACTACGAGCCGCTGAGCCGCGAGCTGGGCCTGGAGGCGGCCAAGGCCCGCCTCCGCCCGTTGCTGCGGCTGGCCCGCGACCGGGGGGCGCTGGTCAACGTCGACATGGAGCACTACGAGGTCAAGGACCTGACGCTCCAGCTGTTCCGCGAGCTGCTCGACGAGGACGAGTTCGCGACCACGGGGGCGAGCATCGCCGTCCAGGCCTACCTGCGCGACAGCCGCGACGACCTCGCCGACCTCGTGGCCTGGTCGGCCCGCCGGGCCGAGCCGGTCACCGTGCGCCTGGTCAAGGGCGCGTACTGGGACGCCGAGGTCGTGCGGGCCCGGGCCGAGGGGTGGCCGGTGCCCACCTTCGAGGACAAGGCCCGCACCGACGCCAACTTCGAGCGCT
>JAFGPU010000425.1 GCA_016936035.1 Acidimicrobiales bacterium | reverse complement strand
GCCGTGCTGCGCCACTCGGGGTGGGGTGTCGTGCTCCACACGGGCGGCGGCCTGCTGCTCGGCGCCGCCATCGTCCTGGGCGCCGGCGTCGAGGGCGGCGTCGTCGCCTACCAGATGGGCTGGGTCATCTTCCTGGCCCCGTACGGCGTGCTGGCGCAGCCGATCCACACCGCCATCCTCCCCGAGCTGGTCACCGAGGCCCGCGAGTACGGCCTCGAGCGCGTCGGCACGTCGCTGCGCTGGTCCATCGAGCGCATGGCCCTGCTGGTGGTGCCGGTGACGGCGGCCATGGCCGCCCTGGCCCTGCCCGCCATGCGCACCGTCTCGTTCGGCGCCACCGGCCCGGAGGGCAGCGAGGTGCTGGCCGCCGCCGTGGCGGGCCTGGCCCTCGGCCTGCTGCCCTACAGCGCGTTCCTGCTGCTGGCCCGTGGCTACTACGCGCTCGGCGACAGTCGCACGCCCGGCCTCGTGGCGCTGGCCTGCGCCGCCGCGGGCGTGGCGGTGATGGTGGTGGGCGCATTGACGGCCGAGGGCACCGCCCTCGTGTACATGCTCGGGATCGGCCACTCGGTCGCCTACACGGTGGGGCTGGGGGTGCTGGGTGTCGGCCTGGCGCGGCGCACCGGCGCGTCCCTGTGGCCGGCGGCGATCGGCCGGGTGGTGGCCATCTCCGTCGTCGTCGGGCTGGCGGGCTGGGCCGTGTCCTCGGCGCTGCTGGACGCGGGCTCGGCGCGACTCGCCAACCTGGGGGTCCTCGCCGGACTCGGGCTGGCCGGCGCCGGCGCCGTCGTGCTCGGCTATCGCCTGCTCGGTGTTCGCCGCGACCTCACCGTGCGGGACACGGTGCCGCCGCCCGCCGCCCCCGCCACCGGGGCGGCGACATGACCGCCCGCCGCGCGCTCGCCGCCCTCGTCGTGGTCGCGGCGATCCTGGGGCTCGCCTCCGGGTGCGCCACCACCGCCGAGGACATCGAGGCCGCCCCGTCCGGGCGCGTGCTGGTGGTGTCGTTGCCGGGGCTCGAGTGGGACGACCTGCGAGGGGCGGATCTGCCCCACCTCGATGCGTTCGTCGACGGCGCGGCCATCGCCGACATGACCACGCGCATCGGCCGCCGCGACGCCACCACCACCGATGCCTACCTCACGATGGGGGCGGGGACCCGCTCGGTCGCGCCACGCATCGACACCGCCGTGGCGGTCGACCCGGACGAGACCTACGGCGGGGTGCCGGCGGCCGAGCTGCTGCAGCGCCGCCTCGGCGAGATGCCGGACGGCATCTCCTACCTGGGCGTCGGCGGGGCGATCGACGCCAACGACCGCTCCGCGTTCGGTGCCGAGGTGGGCAGCCTGGGCGACCACCTCGAGGACGCCGGCGTCGACCGGGCCGTCGTCGCCAACGCCGACGCCGTCGAGGGCTTCATCAGCGAGGACCCGCCCCCGGAGGGCTCGTTCGCCCGGGGGGCGGCGACCATGTTGATGGGCAGCGACGGGATCGTGCCCGGTGGCACCGTCAGCCGCTCCCTGCTGCTCGACGACCCTGCGGCCGCCTTCGGGTGGCGCCTCGACCACGACAAGGTGCTCGACGAGTTCGACCAGGAGTGGGACGACGATCCCGGCGTCGTGCTCGTCGAGGCCTCCGACATGAGCCGCGTCGCCGCGTACGGTTCGCGCGCCGATCCGTCCCAGCGTCGCGAGCTGCGCGCCCAGTCGCTCCTCGACGCCGACGCGCTGCTGGGGTCCCTGCTCGAGCGCACCGACCCGGAGCGCGACGCCGTGCTCGTGCTATCGCCCGTCTCGGGCTCGTCGTCGCCCGCGCTGGGCGTCGTCGCGCTGCGGTCGCCGGGCGTCGAGGGCGGCCTGCTGCAGTCGGCGACCACCCGTCGCGACGGCTACGTGCAGCTCGCCGACGTCGCACCCACCATCCTCACGCTCGTCGGCGAGGAACCGCCGACCGATATGGAGGGACGGTCGTTCCAGGTGGGTGGGCGTGGCCCGTCCGACCGTGTCGCCGCCCTGACCCGGGCCGCCGACGCGGCCGCGTTCCGCGACGCGACCATCGCGATCGCCGTGGTGGGCATCACCGCGGTGCTCGCCGTCCTCGCCGCCGCCACCGCGCTGCGCGACCGGCTGGGCCCGCGCGCCCGCCGGCTGCTCGTCCCGCTGGTGTACGGCGCCCTGGGGCTGGTGCCCGCGACGTTCCTCGTCGGCCAGGTCGGTGCCGCTCGTGCCAACCTGGCCGCCCAGGTGGCGCTCGCCCTCGTGATCGCGGCGGCCGTGGCGGTGGTGGCCGAGCTCGTCGACCGGCGCCGACCGGGGGCGGGCCCCCTGGTCGCGGTCGGGTCGATCGTCGCGCTCATCGCGCTGGACATCGCGATCGGTGCACCGCTCCAGCTCAACACCACGTTCGGTTACTCGGTCGCGGTGGCTGGGCGGTTCACGGGGCTGGGCAACCTGGCGTTCGCGCTGTTCGGCTCGGCGGCCATCGTGCTGGCGGCCCTGATCGTCGATCGCCTGGGGGCCCGGGGGGTGCGCGTGGCGCTGGCGCTGCTGGCGGCCGTGCTGGTCGTGGAGGGCCTCCCGATGTTGGGCGCCGACGTGGGGGGCGTGATCTCGATGGTGCCGGCGTTCGGCGTGACGGCCCTCATCCTCACCGGGCGGGCGGTGACGTGGCGGGCCGCCGCCGGGCTCGTCGCGGCGACGGTGGCGGTGCTCTTCGTGTTCGCGCTCATCGACGCGGCGCGGCCCGACGAGGTGCAGACCCACCTGGCCCGGTTCGCCGAGCACGTCCTCGACGGCCGGTGGAACACCTTCTCCAAGAGCCTGGGCCGGCGGTGGCAGGCGAGCCTCGGTGGCGCCGAGCTCGCCGGATGGGCGACCGTGACCGTCGCGATGGCCGTCTCGGGGGCGTACGCGGCACTGGTGGCTGCGGGGATGATGGGCCCGGACGCCACCCGCCCGCTGCGCCACCGGCCCACGCTGGCCGCCGCCGCCGGGTTGGCCGTGCTCGGGGTCGTGGGCCTGGTCGCCAACGACTCGTCGGTCGCGGTCCCGCTGACCATGCTCATCGTCGTCGCCCCCGCCGTCATGCTCCGGCACCTCGTACCGGGGCACCGCGCCGAGCCGGCGCCCCCGGGGCCGCCGTCCGCGGCCCGCGCCCCCGTTCCCGAGGCGGCGGTGCGATGAACCGGGGCGTTCCGCGGCGGTCCCTACAATCGCCGGATGCCGTCGTCACCGAGCCGCCCGTGACCAGCGTGCCCGGGTACGACCGCGGCGTCAGGGCGGCCCGGCCCCGCCGAGTGGTGCGACGCGCCATCGGTGCGGCGCTCGCCGTGCTCGCCGCGGTGTCGACCCTGGCATCGGGAGCGTCGCCGGCGGCCGCGCAGGACGCCGACGTCGACCGCATCCTCGTCATCTCGGTCCCCGGCCTCACGTGGGACGAGGTGGCCGAACACGACCTGCCGGCCATCGAAGGGCTGCTCGAACAGTCGGCGGTGGCGGACATGGCGCCGCGTGGCGTGCATCCCCGCTCCACCCCCGGGGCCGCCTACCTCACCATCTCGGCGGGCTCGCGCGCGACGTCCGACTCGCGCGTCGACGGCCAGCAACTCGCCCTCGGCGAGCAGGCGGCCGGGTCGTCGGCGGGCGAGATCTTCGAGCGTCGCACCGGCGTCGAGCCCGACGGCAGCTACGTCGCGCTGGCCTGGCCGACCTTGGAGAGGGTGAACGCGCGACAGCCGTATGACGCGAAGCTCGGCCTGCTGGCCGACACGCTGGCCGACGCCGGCCTGGGCGCCGTCGCCATCGGCAACGCCGACGGCACCGACTCGGTCGGCACGTCCTACGAACGTCAGGTCGGGTTGGCCGCGGCCACGGGCGACGGGGCGATCGCCGAGGGCGAGCTCGACGCCGACCTCCTCGTGCGCGACCCCAGCCGGGCCTTCGGCCAGCGCCTCGACAACGACCAGGTCATCCAGCGCTTCGAGAGCTTCTGGCAGTCGCCCGCCGACCAGGACGGCGGCATGGTGCTGGTCGAGGCCTCG
The DNA here is from genome assembly GCA_016936035.1 of Acidimicrobiales bacterium. Classification (GTDB taxonomy): domain Bacteria; phylum Actinomycetota; class Acidimicrobiia; order Acidimicrobiales; family VFJN01; genus ZC4RG19. The sequence goes on along the minus strand of JAFGPU010000425.1, from coordinate 10,289 downwards.
GACCTGGCGCGCTCCATGCGCTACCGCGATCGGGTCGACAGCGCCCGCTACCGCGAGCTGCGGGCCCAGGCCCTGGCCGACACCGACGCGCTGGTGGCCCGCCTGCTCGACGACGTCGACGCCGACCGCGACGCCGTGATGCTGCTGGCGCCGTACAACCTTCCGGGCGACCGTGACCTGGTCGTCTCCGCGCTCCGGGCCCCCGGCCGCCCCGCGGGCTACATGCGCTCGGCGTCGACGCAGCGCTCGGGGTTCCTCACCCTCGTCGACGTGGCCCCCACGGTGCTCGAGGTGCTCGACGTCCGCCGCCCGGTCGAGATGGAGGGTCGGCCCGCCGAGGTGCTCGCCTCGTCCGACTCGCTCGACGACCGCATCGACCACCTCATCACGCTCAACGACGCCTCGCGGTTCCGCGAGCAGCTGCTCTTCCCCACGACGCTGGCCGTGGTGGTGGTGATGGGGCTCGTCTGCGCCGCGGCCATGGCCGTGCTGGCGCGTCGCACCTCACCGCGGTTGCGACGCACCGTCGCCTTCGCCGCGCTCGCCGACATGGCCGTCCTGCCGCTGTCGTACCTGGCCCGGGCCTTCCCCCTGGAGGACCTGGGCGCGGGGTTCTACTGGGCGTTCGTCGTCACGGGCGCAGTGGCGGTCACGGCGGTCGTCACCGCCGTGGCGGGGCGCCTGCGGCGCCCGCTGCTCCCGCTCGTGGCGGTGCTGGCGCTCGTTCTGGCGGTGCCGGTCGCGGACGTGATGACCGGCTCGCGCCTCAGCCTGAGCGCGGCGTTCGGCTACTCGCCCACGGGCAACTCGCGCCTGTACGGCATCAGCAACTACTCGTTCGGGCAGGTGGCCGCCGCGGCCTGCCTGCTCGCCGCGTTCATCGCCGCCCGCTGGCCGACCAGGCGGGGGCGGTCGGCGGCGCTCGCGCTGCTTGTGGCGGTGCTCGTGGTGATCGGCGTGCCGATCTGGGGCTCCGACGTCGGCGGCATCATCGCGTTCACGCCCACGGTCTTGGTGTTCGCCGTGCTGGTGACGGGCTACAGGGTGCGTGTCCGCACCGTCGTCGTCGGGCTGCTGGTGACCGTCGTGGCGGTGGGCGGCTTCGGCCTGCTCGACCTCGCGCGCCCGCCGGGCGAGCGCGCCCACCTGGGCCGGTTGTTCGAACGCGTCGGCAACGAGGGCGTCGGGCCCCTGCTGTCGATCATGGAGCGCAAGCTGCTGGCCAACCTGGGTGTCACCACCAGCTCCTTCTGGGTGGCCGCCATCCCGATCGCCATCGCCTTCCTGGTGTTCCTCGCCAAGTACCCGTCGCGGCCCCGCGACCAGATGCGGGCACGGATCCCGACGCTGCGCGCCGGCCTGACCGCGACGGTCGTCGCCGCTGTGCTCGGCAGCGCGGTGAACGACTCGGGGGCCATCGTGGGCGGCGTCGCGCTGCTGGTGATGACCCTGTCGCTGGTGGTCCTGGCCAACGAGCTGGTCGCGGCGCCGGAGGGGGCAGCGACCGAACCCACGACCGAGCGACCGCAGGCGGACGACCGCGGGCCGGACAGGTCCCCGCCGGTGCCCGCGCCCCTGTCCACTCCACGAGCCACAGCGGGAGCAGACCCGGCATGACCGACGACCTCCGCGAGTCCCGGGCCGGCGCCGCGACGGCCCGGGACGAGCCCGACGCCGCGCCCCGGTCGGCCCGCATCTTCGTCACGGTGCTCTTCGTGCTGCTGCTGGTCCCTGGAGTCATCGGGTTCGACGCCTGGCCCCTGACGGGCTGGCGCCTGTTCAGCCTCAGCCGCGACGACGACCAGACGCGATGGGTGCTCGAGGCCGTCGACGACCAGGGAGACCGCCGGGTCGTCAGCTACGAGGAGCTGCCCCTGCGCTACCGGCACGCGGAGTGGCCCATCTCGGAGCTGCCCGGGGCATCCTCCGACCGGCGCGACGCCGTGTGCGAGGCCCTGCTCGAGGCGGTCGTCGACGTCGACCCCTCGACGGTGGAGCTGTCGCTGGCGCGCGACCACGCCCGCCTGGTCGAGGGCGACGACGGATGGACGACCCGGCACCGGATCGAGCCGTTCCACAGCTGCACGACCGGTGCCGGCGCGGGGGAGGGCCGATGAGCAGGATCGCGGACTGGCGCGGGCGCGCCCGCGCTGCCGTCGACGAGGCCCTCTGGGGCCCGGAGACGGCGATCCGCCTGCTGGTCGTGCACATCGGCCTCTCCGCCCTCATCGGGGTGCGCATCGTGGCGGGCTCGTACCGTCAGCTGACCGACACGCCGGTCGCGCTCGTCGACCCCGTGCCCGTCCTCGGCTTCCTCGACCGGATGCCGTCGACCGAGGTGGTCGTCGCGCTGCAGGTCGTCGGCGCCCTCGCCGCCCTGGCTGCCGCGCTGCGGCGTCGCCCGCAGCTGACCTTCGCCGTCGCCTGGGTCTGCTACCTCGTGCTCGCCGGGTTGCGCGGCAGCCGCGGCAAGGTGCTCCACAACGACCTGCTGCTGCTCTGGGTCTCAGCCCCGTTCCTGTTCGCGCCGGCGGTCGTCGACATCCGAGACCGGGTCGCCCGCCGCCGCTACGGCTGGCCCGTCCGCGTGGCGATCGTCATCACGGCGCTCATCTACTTCTTCGCCGGGTACCACAAGCTGCGACGGTCGGGCCTCGAGTGGGCCTACGGCGACAACATGCGCTACGTGGCGCTGTGGGGCCCCAGCATCGGCAGCCCGGGGTGGCGAGACCTGGCCCAGTGGACCGGCGAGCACATCTGGGTGTCGCGTGCGTCCGGGGTGTTCATCCTCGGCTTCGAGCTGGCGTTCCCGGTGGTCGTCTTCGTGCGCCGGCTGCGGGTCTGGTTCGCACTCGCGGCCGTGTTCCTGCACGCGACCACGTGGTTGCTGTTGGGGCTCGACTACTGGGCGTGGGCCATCACGGTGCCGCTCGTGCTCATCGACTGGCCGGCCGCGCTCGCCCGGCTCCGGTCCCGGCGTGGCCCGACGCCGGCCACCACCGAGCCGGTTGCGTCCGCTGCGGGGTGAGGGCCGCGTGACCGTTCGCCGGGGGGAGCCATGATCGTCGTCGTCGCCTTCATTGCCGGGACCGTCGCGGCGTTCCTGGCGTGGCGCCTGACCGCGCCCGCGTTCGCCGCCGACGTGTTCACCAGGCAGAACTACCGCGACCGGCTGCTGCCCACCGCCGTGGGCGTGCTGGTGGCCCTCGTCGCGCTCGCGGTCGACGCCGCCGTGGCCGTGGCCATCGCCGCCGGCGCCGAGCCTGACACCGCCGCGGTGGACGGGTTGCGTCTGGTGTCGCTGACGGCCCTGGCCTTCGCCCTGCTGGGGCTGCTCGACGACCTCGGCGGCGCAGGGGAGAGCGGCGGGTTCCGCGGCCACCTGCGCTCGCTGGCGGCCGGCCGCCTGACCACGGGGGCGATCAAGTTGTTCGGCGGAGCGGCGGTGGGCGTTGTGGCGGTCGCCACGATCGAGCCCGACAGCCTCGGTCGCGTGCTGGCCGACGGTGCGCTCGTGGCGCTGGCCGCGAACCTGGGGAACCTGTTCGACCGGGCGCCGGGCCGCACCACGAAGGTGTCGTTGGTGGCGTTCGCCACGCTGGTGCTGGCCGTGGGCGCCGTGCCCGAGCTGGCGGGTGTCGCCCTCGTGGTCGGCGCCGGCGCCGGACTGCTGCCGGCCGACCTCGCGGAGCGGTTGATGCTGGGCGACGCGGGGGCCAACGTGCTCGGCGCCGTGCTGGGCCTGGGCGTCGTCATGAGCTGCGCGCCCGCGAGCCGCACCGCCGTGCTGGTGGCGGTGGCGGCGCTCAACCTGGCGAGCGAGCGGGTGTCGTTCAGCCGGGTCATCGACGCCGTGGCGCCCCTGCGGTTCGCCGACCGGTGGGGGCGCGTGCCCTGATCCCTGCCCCGATGCCAGGCTGCCGCCGCGCGTTCGCCACCGGTGGACCGGGGACGGCGAACGACCTGACGGTCCGTTAGGTTCTCCGGCCATGCGATCGATGCGGGCTGCGGTGCTGGAGGCGGAGGGAAAGCTGGGCGTCGGCGAGGTCGCCATCGAGGACCCCCGGCCCGGCGAGGTGCTCGTCAAGGTCACCGACTGCGGGGTGTGCCACTCGGACCTGTCCCACATCGACGGCAGCGTCCCCTCGGCCACCCCCACCGTGCTCGGCCACGAGGCCGCAGGTGTCGTCGAGGCCGTCGGCCCCGGCGTGACCGGGCTGCGGCACGGCGACAAGGTGGTGCTCACGCCTTTGCCCTCGTGCGGGCGCTGCTACTTCTGCACCCGTCATCAGCCCACGCTGTGCGCGACCTACTCGTCCGCGCTGCTCACGGCCACCCGGCCCGACGGCACCAGCCCGCTGTCGCGCGGTGACGAGCTCGTGTACCGGGGCGTCGGCATGGGCGCCTGGGCCGAGTACGTGGTGCTGCCCGAGGAGGCTGCGGTGAAGGTCGCCGACGACGTCGACCTGGCCGAGGCCTGCGTCATCGGGTGCGCGGTGCAGACCGGCGTCGGGGCCGTGCTCGAGACCGCCCGCGTCGATGCGGGGGCCACCGTGCTGGTGCTGGGCGCCGGCGGCATCGGCATCTCGGTGGTGCAGGGCGCCCGCCTGGCGGGCGCCTCGGTCATCGTCGCCGCCGATCCCGTGCCCGAACGCCGCGACGCAGCGCTGCGGTTCGGTGCCACCCACGCGATCGACCCGAACGAGACCGACGTCACCACGTTCTGCATGGACCTGACCGGCGTGGGCATGGACTACTGCTTCGAGGCCGCCGGCCAGGCGGCGTTGCTCGAGCAGGCGCTGGCCACGAGCCGCTCCGGCGGCACCACGGTGGCCGTCGGCGTCCCGCCCATCGACCAGGGCATCACCATCCCGATGGTCGCGGGCTTCACCGTGACCGAGAAGCGGCTGGTCGGTTGCCTGCTCGGGTCGGTCAACGCCCACCGCGACATCCCCCGGCTGCTGGCCCTGGCCGCCGCGGGCCGCCTCGACCTGGCAGCAATGATCACCGATCGCTACCCGCTCGACGAGGTCGACGCCGCCGTCGACAACCTCCGCCAGCGGCGCGGCCTGCGCACCGCCCTGAGCATCGCCTGACCACGCGCCGTGGACGACCTCCGCCCCTGGTCAGGGCCCGGTCCGCGGCGGGTGGCCCCGAGCGGGTTATCCTGTGGTCCCGTGACAAAACACATCTTCGTCACGGGCGGGGTCGCCAGCTCCCTCGGCAAGGGCATCTCCGCTTCGTCGCTCGGTCGTCTGCTCAAGTCGCGTGGCCTACGGGTCACGATGCAGAAGCTCGACCCCTACATCAACGTCGATCCCGGCACGATGAACCCGTTCGAGCACGGCGAGGTGTTCGTCACCGACGACGGCGGAGAGACCGACCTCGACCTCGGTCACTACGAGCGCTTCATCGACGAACCGCTGTCGCGGGGCAGCAACGCCACCACGGGCTCGATCTACTCGGCGGTGCTGGCCGCCGAGCGACGGGGCGACTACCTGGGCAAGACGGTCCAGGTGATCCCGCACATCACCGACGAGATCAAGCGCCGCATCACCCGCCTGGCCGGCGACGACGTCGACGTGGTCATCACCGAGATCGGCGGCACGGTGGGTGACATCGAGATCCTGCCGTTCCTCGAGGCCATCCGGCAGTTCCGCCTCGACATCGGTCGCAGCAACGTCGCGTTCGTGCACGTCACGCTCGTGCCGTTCATCGGCCCGGCCGGCGAGCAGAAGACCAAGCCCACCCAGCACTCGGTCACCGAGCTCCGGGCCCGGGGCATCCAGCCCGACGTCATCGTGTGCCGCAGCGAGAAGCCGCTCAGCGACTCGCTCAAGCAGAAGATCTCCCGCCTGTGCGACGTGCCGCCGGAGGGCGTCGTCAACGCCGCCGACGCCGCGAACCTGTACGAGGTCCCCCTCGTCCTGCACGACGAGGGGTTCGACCGGGTGATCTGCGAGCACCTCGGCCTCGACGCGACGCCCCCCGACCTCACCGAGTGGGAGCGCCTCGTCGAGCGCATCGAGGCGGCCACCCGCCAGGCGCGGGTGGGCATCATCGGCAAGTACGTCAGCCTGCCCGACGCCTACCTGTCGGTGGTCGAGGCCCTCAAGCACGGGGGGTTCCACCACGGCGCCCACGTCGACATCGAGTGGATCCAGGCCGAGGACGCCGAGGGCCTGCTCGCCGAGGGCCGGCTGCGAGACCTCGACGGCATCGTCATCCCCGGTGGCTTCGGCGAGCGCGGGGTCGAGGGCAAGATCGCCGCTGCCACCTACGCGCGCGAGCACGACATCCCCTGCCTGGGCCTGTGCCTCGGCATGCAGGTGATGACCATCGAGTTCGCCCGCAACGAGCTCGGGCTGGCCGCGGCCAACTCGACCGAGTTCGACCCGGGCACGCCGCACCCCGTCATCGACCTCATGGACAGCCAGCGGGACGTCACCGAGAAAGGTGGCACCATGCGCCTCGGGGCCTACATCGCCGAGCTGACCGAGGGATCGATCGTGGCCGAGGCGTACGAGAAGACGGTGGTGTCCGAACGCCACCGCCACCGCTACGAGTTCAACCCCCGCTACCGGGGCAAGTTCGAGGGCTCGGGCTTCGTGTGCTCGGGTGCGTCGCCCGACGGGCGCCTGGTCGAGTTCATCGAGCTCGCCGACCACCCGTTCTGGGTCGGCACCCAGGCCCACCCCGAGTTCAAGAGCCGCCCGAACCGGCCGGCGCCGCTGTTCCGCGAGTTCGTCAGCGCGGCGCTCGACCGGGCCGAGGGTCGCCGCCCCCACCTGTTCCCGGTCGACGAGCCCGAGACGGTCCGGTCGCTGCCGTGACGGCGGCCGACGCCGGTCGCCGGTTCCGCCACGTCGCCGAGCGGCGCGCGTGGACGGGCAGGCGCCTGTCGGTGTCCGTCGTCGACGTCGAGGCCCCCGACGGCACCCGCCACCCGCGCGAGGTGGTCCGCCACCAGGGCGCCGTCGCCGTCGCCCCGCTGCACGACGACGGCACGGTCACCCTGGTGCGCCAGTACCGGGCCGCCCTCGACCAAGACCTCTGGGAGATCCCGGCGGGCCTCCGCGACGTCGACGGCGAGCCGACCGAGGAGACCGCCCGGCGCGAGCTGGCGGAAGAGGCCGGCCTGCGGGCCGACCGGCTCGAGCCGCTGGTGACGTTCCACAACTCGGCCGGGTTCTCGGACGAGGCGGTCGTCATCTACCTGGCGACCGGGCTCACCGACGTGCCCGACGACCGGCAGGGCGTCGAGGAGCAGCACATGCTGGTCGAGCGCAAGCCGCTGACCGAGGCGCTGGCGATGGTCGACGACGGTCGCATCACCGACGCGAAGACGGTGATCGCCGTGCTCGACATCGCCCGCCGCCGCGTGGGCGCCCCGTGATGCCGCGTGGGCGGGCCGTGGCGCCGGGTGGACGGGCCGTGGCGTCGCCGGTCTGATCAGCCGCAGCCGCAGGCGCCACCGCAGCAGCCGCCAGCCCCGGCAGGTGCGGGGGCCGCGTCCGGTGCTGCACCACTGCGTCCGCCGACGGCGACCAGCGACATGAGCTTCACCGTGTCGGCGTGCCCCGCAGGGCATGGGGCCGGCGCGCCGGCGTCGGCCATCGAGCGGCGGACCTCGAACGTGTCACCGCAGGTCCGGCAGCGGAAGTCGTAGAGCGGCACCGGGGGCTCCTCGGGATGGTGTCGTGTCGCCCGACGGCGGCGGGCGCTCCCTGCCACGTTAGCGCTGGCCGGAGGCCGTACCGTGGCCCCTGCATGCCCGCCGAGACCGCCGCCGATCCCGACGCCGATCCCCGGATGCTGCCGCTCGAGGTCGAGGAGTGGCTGTCGTGGCTGTCCACCGAGAAGGGCCGGGCACCGGCCACGCTGGCGGCCTACCGGCGCGACGCCCGGCGGTGGTGGGCCTGGCTGACCGAGCAGCACCTCTCGCTCGACGGGGTCACCGAGGCCGACGTCGAGTCCTATGTCGAGCACCTGCGGGGGGCCGACCTCGCCCCGGCCACGGTGGCCCGCGCCGTCGTGGCGGTGCGCTCGCTGCACCGGTTCCTGGCGGAGGAGGGCCGCAGCCCGACCGATCCCGGGGCGGCCGTCGACGCCCCGCGCGTCCCGGCCGGGCTGCCCAAGGCCTTGTCCGAGGACGAGGTCGCGTCGCTGCTCGGCGCGGTGGTCGGCGACGACGCCGTGGCCCGGCGCGACCGGGCCATCCTCGAGGTGCTCTACGGCACCGGGCTGCGCATCTCGGAGCTCACCGGACTGCGGTTGGGCGACGTCGACCTCGAGTCCGCGCTGCTGCGCGCCTTCGGGAAGGGCGCCAAGGAGCGGGTGGTCCCGGTCGGGCGGCACGCGGTCGCCGCTCTGGTCGACTGGCTGGGACCAGGCGGGCGGCCGGTGCTGGTGCCTGAGCGCTGGGCGCGCCGGGACGACGCCGATGCCGTGTTCCTCAACCGCCGGGGTGGCCGCCTCACGCGCCAGGGGGCCTGGCTGGTGGTGCGGAGGTGGGGGAGCGAGGTCGGCCTGGACGGCAAGCTCACCCCGCACGTCCTGCGGCACTCGTGCGCCACCCACATGCTCGACCATGGCGCCGACATCCGCGCCGTGCAGGAGATGCTCGGCCACGCGACGGTGAGCACCACGCAGGTGTACACCCGGGTGTCGGCCGAGCGCCTGTTCGCGGCGTATCGCGCTGCGCATCCTCGGGCGACGTTGTCGGGCGTCTGACCTGCGAGAACTCCGTCGCGTGGCGGTTCGACCGCAACGTGCGGCGCCAGATGGCCGCTGGTCCGGTACCCTTCGCTCGATGCCCGACCAGTCGACGCTCTCCACCCTGCGCGTCCAGCTCGAGGACGAGCGCGCCCGCCTGACCGCGCAGATCTCCTCGCTCGAGGTCGGACGCGACGAATCGCCGTCCTATGACGACAACTTCGCCGACTCGGGTCAGGTGGCGGCCGAGCAGGGCGAGAACCTGGCGTTGCTCAATCAGCTCAACGAGCAGCTCGAGGAGGTCGACGCCGCGCTCGCCAAGATGGACGCCGGCACCTACGGCCTGTGCGAGGTGTGCGGCAAGGCCATCGGCGACGCCCGGCTCGAGGCCATGCCGGCCACCCGGTTCTGCATCGATCACGCATGACCGCGGGTCAGCCGCCAGGCTAGGCCCGTGCCCTCGTGGACCCACATGGCCCACCTCGTCCGCCGGTTCGCCGGCTCGCTCCGCCCGGGCGGTCCGCCGCCTGCCGACGACGCCTGGGCCGAGGCGTCGCTCCTCGCGGGAGAGAGGGCCCTCTGGCGCCGCATGAGCGGCGCCGACCGCCGGCACGCGGTGCTGGTGGCGCGCCGCGCGACCGAGGCTCTCGGCCCCCGGGCCACCCGTGACGTGATCGCCGCCGCACTGCTGCACGACGTCGGCAAGGTCGACAGCGGCCTGGGGCCGGTGCGCCGGGCGCTGGCCACGCTGGCCGGGCTCGCCGGAGGTCACGAGGCCGCCGAGCGGTGGCGCCACCGTCGCGGCCCGATCGGCCGCGTCGGCCGGTACCTGTGCCACGACGAGATCGGTTCGCACATGCTCGACGTGGCCGGGAGCGAGGGCACCACGGTGGCCTGGGCACGCGAGCACCACCTGCCGGCCGAGCGGTGGACGGTGCCGGGCGACATCGGCGCCGCGCTCAAGGCCGCCGACGACGACTGAGGGTGCTGCCACCCTCGCTTCTGGCGTCTCTCACGAGCACATGACTCGGTGAGAGACGCCAGAACGACCGACCACCGCCCGCAACCGCAACCACCCTCGCTTCTGGCGTCTCTCACGAGCACATGAGCCGGTGAGAGACGCCAGAACGACCGACCACCGCCCGCAACCGCAACCACCCTCGGTTCTGGCGTCTCTCAGGAGCACATGAGCCGGTGAGAGACGCCAGAACGACCGACACCGCCACCGCCCACCGCCACCCCGACCGCCACGACCTCGCCGCTTGGCACACCGCACGTGGATGTCTGAGCGTGCGGCGGCCGGGGCGACACCGCGGCCCCCGCGCCAGAGGCCATCATCGAGGTGGCTGCCGTCCGGCAGCGCGGTGACTGGGGAGACGAGCGCGGACGATGGCGTCGCGAACGGGCAACGGCAGGTTGGTCGCGGTGGCCGGGGCGGCGGCCTTCATCGCCGGGTGCTGGGTGGGCATGGGCTCCGACACCGCCGGCGAGCCCTATTGCGTCGTCACCGCCGCCAGTGCCGCCGACCGCCCGGGGTTCGCTCCCGGCCAGATGGTCGAGCGCTCGACCTCGGC
>JAFGPU010000424.1 GCA_016936035.1 Acidimicrobiales bacterium | reverse complement strand
CTTGATGTCGCGGTGCACGAAGCCCTGGCGGTGCGCGTGGTCGAGCGCACGGGCCGCCTCGAGCCCCACGACCAACGCCTGGGAGGGGGTGAGGCTGTGTCCCGCGTCGAGGAGGCTGCGCAGGCTGCCACCGCTCAGGTACTCGGTCACCAGGAAGGGCGAGTCGCCCTCACCGCTCCAGTCGTACACCGCGAGCAGGTGCGGATGGCTCAGGGACGCGGCGGCCTGCGCCTCCGCCCGGAAGCGGCGGAGGAACGAATCATCGTCGGCGAGGGCGGGGTGCAGGACCTTCACCGCCACCCGGCGTCGCAGTCGCACGTCGTCTGCCAGGTAGACCTGGGCCGACGCGCCCGAGCCGAGCGGGGAGATGAGCCTGTACCGCCCACCCAACACACGACCGATCTGCTCGGTCATGCGGGACATGGCCACGGCGGGAAGGCTAGTGGGTCGTCAGCCGCACGCCGTTGCACGAGCGCCCGCGCGGAGCGGCGCAAGTTCTCCCGCGCGGACCTCACATGGGAGGATGGCGGCCCGCCATGGCCACGCCCCCCGTCTACAGCACCCGCTTCAAGCTGGCCGCCGCGGCCGTCGTCGCCGTGGCCGCGGTCCTCGTCATCGTCGCCGTGCGGATGATCGACGACGGCGGCGACGACCCGGTGCTGCGGGGCGGCGACGCCGCCATCGTGGAGAACCTGCTGCCCCGCCGCAACGCCCAGGTGCCCCAGCAGTCCAACGTCGGCATCGATCTGGTGACCGGCTGGGAGGGCACGCTGGTGATCGACGGCACCGAGATCCCCGAGGACGAGCTGCAGGTCACGCCGGAGATCGGGCTGATCGAGTTCACGCCGGGCGAGGGCCGGGCGGTCGAGGAGCTCGACCCGGGCCGCAACTGCGTGTCGGCCGTGATCTGGCGCATCTCGGACGGTCGCGGGGTCGACGACCGCACCATCCCCTGGTGCTTCGAGGTCGTCTGACGGGGCTGACGGGGCGCTAGCCCAGCAGCTCGCCCGTCTCGAGCAGCTCTCTGAAGCCGGCCTCGTCGAGCACCGGCACGCCCAGGGCCTCGGCCTTGGTGACCTTGGCGGCGCCAGGGCTGTCGCCGACCACCATTGCGGTGGTCTTCTTCGACACGCTGCCCGGCGACTTGCCGCCCCGGGCCTTGATGGCCGCCTCGGCCTCGTCGCGACTGAACCCCTCGAGCGTGCCGGTGACCACCACCGTCTTGCCGGCCAGCACCTTGGGTTGCCCGTCGCCGGCCGGTGCCTCGAAGTTGAGCCCGGCGGCCCGCAGGCGCTCGACGAGCTCGCGGTTGGCCGGATCCGCGAACCACGTGTGCACCGACTCGGCGATGATCGTGCCCACGCCGTCGGCCGCCGCCAGCTCGTCGACGGAGGCGGCCCGGATGCGGTCGAGGGTGCCGAACGCCGAGGCCAGGGCCTCGGCACCCGCCGGGCCCAGGTGGCGGATGTTGAGGCCCACCAGCAGGCGGGGCAGGGGCTTGTCCCGCGATGCCTCGATGGAGGCCCGCAGGTTGGCCGCCGAGGTCTCGCCCATGCGCTCGAGCTGGGTGACCTTGTCCCAGTCGAGCTCGTAGAGGTCGGCCACGCTGGCCACCATGCCGGCGTCGATGAGCTGCGCGATGCGCTTCTCTCCCAGGGCGTCGATGTCGAGGGCGCCCCGGCTGGCGAAGTGCTCGATGGCGCCTTGGCGCTGGAACGGGCACTCGGGGTTGATGCAGCGGTGCTCGGCCTCGCCCTCGGGCCGGACCAGCGTCGACCGCAACGGGCACGGGCACTCGGTGGGGAACTGCCAGGGCTCGGTGCCCGCCGGTCGTTCGGCCACCACCGCGCCGAGCACCTCGGGGATGACGTCGCCGGCCCGGCGCACCACGACCTTGTCGCCGGGACGCACGTCCTTGGCCCGCACCTGGTCCTCGTTGTGCAGCGTGGCCTGGCTCACGGTGACGCCGCCCACGAACACCGGCTCGAGCACGGCGTACGGCGTGGCTCGGCCGGTGCGGCCGATCGACACCATGATGTCGTTGAGCCGCGTGGTGCGCTCCTCGGGAGGGAACTTGTAGGCGATGGCCCACCGGGGCGCCTTGGACGTGAACCCGAGGCGGTGCTGCCGGGCCAGGTCGTCGACCTTGATGACGACCCCGTCGATCTCGTAGTCGAGGTCGTGGCGGTGCTGCTGCCAGTGGACGCACAGGTCGAGAACCTCGGCGGGGCCGCTGACGCGGCGGATCTCGGGGTTCACCGGGAACCCCAGCGAGCCCAGCCAGTCGAGCGTCTCGTGGTGGGAGGTGAACGCCGGGCCGCCCTCGACCTGGCCGAGCTGGTACGACCACAGGGCGAGCTCGCGCTCGGCGGTGATGCGCGGGTCCTTCTGGCGCAGCGCCCCGGCGGCCGCGTTGCGGGGGTTGACGAACGGCCGCAGGCCGGCAGCCACCTGGCGCTCGTTGAGCGCCGCGAACGCGGACAGGGCCATGTAGATCTCGCCGCGCACCTCGACCACCGGGGGCGCGTCCCCGCCCAGGCGCTCGGGGATCTGCCCGATCGTGCGGACGTTCTCGGTGACGTCCTCGCCCGTGCGCCCGTCGCCCCGGGTGGCGGCGCGCACGTAGCGACCCTGCTCGTAGCGGATGGAGATGGCGAGGCCGTCGATCTTGAGCTCGCACACGTAGCCGACCTCGTCGGACGACTCGTCGTCGGACGCCGCAGGGGTGCCGGCGAGGCGGCGGTGCAGCCGCTCGACCCAGGCCTGCAGCTCGTCCTCACCGAACACGTTGTCGAGGCTCATCATCGGCACCGCGTGGGTGACCGGTGCGAACACCGTGGTGACCGGAGCGCCGCTCACCCGCTGGGTGGGCGAGTCGGGCGTGATGAGCTCGGGGAACTCCTCCTCGATGGCGCTGAGCTGCCGGACGAGCTCGTCGTACTCGGCGTCGCTGACCGTGGGCTCGTCGAGCTCGTAGTAGCGCCGGTTGTGCTCGGCGATCTCCGAACGCAGCTGCTCGGCGCGCTGCTCGATCTCTCGGTCGGCCATCTCCGGACTGTACCGAGGCGGTGCGACAGCCCGGGAGCGGGCGGGGCTACGCGCCCAGTGTCAACCCGAGCTCGAGCGCCCGGTCCTCGACGCGCTGGGCCAGGTCGTTCGTCAGGTCGACGACGTGCGCCGCCTGGGCCACGTCGAGGCCCACCAGCCCGCAGGTCGGGGTGATGAGCGCGTGCTCGACCAGCCGGCGGGCCTCGCAACCGGCCTCGGCCAGGGCGTCCCACTCGGCGACCAGTCGCCGCCACAGGATCTCGGCCGTCTCGCCGAGGGGCCGGTCGGTCGGCACCGCCCCCCAGGCCAGCCAGCCGCCGTGATCGAGGTAGTCGGCGAACGCCCCCGGGTGATCGGTGGCACCGGCATCGACGGGCAGCGACAGCATCTGCGGGCCCGCCTGCAGCAGGACCGGCCAGTCGGCGCGGCCGCAGCAGTGCAGGCCGGCGATCGCGCCGCCCTCGACGGCGGCCAGTGCGGACGACACCAGGTCGAGCGTGTCGTCGACGCCGAGCGGGAAGCCGGGCTCGAGGGCGGCCGTCAGGCCCGGCTCGTCGAGGAAGACCAGCGGCGTCGCGCCCGGGGCGGCCTGGCGCACGGCGCCGAGCACCTCGCGGACCCGGGCGACCACCGCCTTGCCCGCGACGGCGAACGCCCTGTCCGCGGCGACGCCCACCGCGTGCAGCGCGAGGCCCAACGTGACGGGGCCCGTGAGCTGGATCTTGAACGGCGCGACCCGGCCGGCGATCGCGACCAGGAAGGCCCGGAGGCTGGCGAACGGCTCGGCGTCGAGGCCGCCGCCCACAGGGGCCTCGGGGTCGACGGCCGCCTCGTCGACGAGCAGCGACCCGTCGGGCAGCACCAGCACGCCGGCGATGCCCCAGGCCGCCTGCGGGATCATGCCCTCGACCGGCGAGAGCGCGGGCAGCGACGGCGCCGCGGGCAGCCGGGGCTGGCGGTTCAGGGCGAACGCCACCGCCTCGTCGACGTCGGCGTGCGGCAGGCTGCCGACCGCGGACGCGAGGCCGATCGGCAACAGAACCTCTCTCATGGTCCCGCCACCCGCGGGCCCACCATGTCGGACACCTCGCGCCCCCACTCGGCCGCTCCCACCACCTGGAATAGCCACCGGGGTGAGCCATCGGCAAATCTCCGAACCGTGGAACCCCGATCCGCCGACGCCGCCGTGCCCCGTGACGACGCCCCGGTCCGGGCCCGCCTGGGCGCGGTGGCGCACTCGGCGTGGCCGGTCCGGCTGACGTGGCTGGTGCTGCCGCTGCTCGCCGGCCCGGCGCTGGGCGACGCGCTGGGCGATGCCAGCCGGCCCGTGCAGGTGGTGGCGAGCGTCGGGCTGTGGGCCGCCTGGCTGGCCGTGCTCGTCGCGACGATGGTGCCCACGACCGTCAGCCTGACCGCGCTGCGCATCGCCGCGCCAGGCGCGGTCGCGGCCTCCCTGGTCGCGCTCGGGGCGACCGGGGCCACGGCGGCGGGGGTCGTCGGCGTCGTGGCCGCCCTGTGCGCGGGTCTGGCGGCGCTCGCTCCGGAGACCGCCGAGGTGTTCGTCGACGGATCGTCCTACGGCGACGAACGTCGCCTGCCGTTGCGCGTGCCGGCCGCGCTGCTCCTCGGACCCGCTGAGCTCGCCTGGGCGGCGGTGGCGGCCGGCGTCTGCGCCGGTCCGCTGCTGCTCGCCGCGCGGCAGTGGGTGGCGGGAGCCGTGGCGCTGGCCGTGGGGGCGGCCGCCGCCGTCTGGGGGGTGCGGGTGCTCCACGCGCTCGCCCGCCGGTGGCTCGTGTTCGTCCCGGCGGGTGTCGTCGTGCACGACCCGCTGACCCTGGTCGAGCCGGTCCTCCTCCGCCGTGCCGTCGTGCGCTCGTTCGGGCCTGCGCCCGCCGACACGAGCGCCGTCGACCTGACCGGCGGCGCCTCGGGGCTGGCGCTCGAGGCCCTGCTGACCGACCCGGTCTCGGTGGTGCCCGTCGCGCCCCGGCGGACACCGACCGAGTTGAAGGACGTCACGGCGGTGCTCGTGACGCCGAGCCGGCCGGGCCGGGTGGTGGCCGAGGCACGGCGACGCCGGATCGGCTGACCTACCGGGGCGACCGCCGGGGCGCGACGATCCCGCCGCCGGCGACCTCGTCTCCCTGGTAGAGGACGACCGACTGGCCCACCGCCACGCGCCGGTGCGGCTCGTCGAAGCGCACGACGGCGCCGGACCCGCCGCCCGGCTCGACCACCGCCGGGCGCGGCGCACCGTGGGCGCTGCACTGCGCGTCGACCCGACCGGCGACCGGCCCGGCGGCCCACACCACCTGCTCGAGCACCACCCGGTCCTCCATCAGATCACTCTCGGGGCCGACCCGGACCGTCGTCGCCGGCACGTCGACGTCGACGACGTAGCGGGGCGCCCCGCCTCCCGGGAGGCCCAGCCCCCGCCGCTGACCGACGGTGACCAGCTCGACCGCGTCGACGCTGCCGACGTCGCGGCCGGTCTCGTCGACGATGCGGCCGGGCCGCAGCTCGATGCGCCGGCCGAGGAACCCCTGGCGACCTCGCGTCGAGGTGATGAAGCAGACGTCCTGGCTGTCGGGCTTGTCCGCCGTGCGGAGGCCCATCGCCTCGGCCTCGGCGCGCACCTGGTCCTTGGTCATGTCGCCCACCGGCAGCAGGGTGCGTGCGAGCTCGGCCTGGCCGAGCACGTAGAGCACGTAGCTCTGGTCCTTGGCGGCGTCGGCTCCCCGCGCCAGGCGGCGGGTGCCGTCGGGTCGCTCGACGACGCGGGCGTGGTGACCGGTCGCCACCGCGTCGACGCCCACCGCCTCGGCCCGGCGCAGCAACCGGTCGAACTTGAGGTGGCGGTTGCACTCGATGCAGGGGTTGGGCGTGACGCCGCGCCGGTGGGCGTCGACGTAGGGCTCGACGACCCGCTGCTCGAACTCGTCGCCGAAGTTCCACACGTGGTGGGCGATGCCGAGCTGCTGGGCGACCCGGCGGGCGTCGTCGACGTCGCTCACCGAGCAGCAGCCGCTGTCGGACTCGCCGCCCCACAGCTTCATCGTCACGCCCACGACCTCGTGGCCCTGCGCGAGGAGGCGGGCCGCGGCCACCGACGAGTCGACCCCGCCCGACAGGGCAGCCAGCACCTTCACGCCGGCACCCCCTGCAGGCGGGCGACCGCGGCCGGGACGGCCGCGAGCGCGTGGTCGACCTCGGCGTCGGTCGTCGACCACCCGACCGTCAGCCGCAACGCCCCGCGGGCCCGGTCCGCCGGCACCCCCATGGCCGCCAGCACGTGCGACGCCTGCTGGGCGCCGCTGGCGCACGCCGAGGCCGCCGACGCGCACACGCCCGCCTCGTCCAGCAGGAACAGCAGCGCCTCGCTCTCGACGCCCGGCAGGCACACGTGCAGCGCACCCGGCAGCCGCTCGTCGCGCCCGGGACCCGTCTCGACGGCGCCCGGCACCGCGTCGAGCAGCCCGTCGGCCAGCCGGTCGCGCAACGCCCGCACCCGGGCCGCCGTCCGGTCCTGCGCGGCCAGCGTGGCGCGCAGCGCCGCCGCGAACCCGACGATGCCGGCGACGTCGTGGGTGCCGCTGCGCAGCTCGCGCTCCTGCCCACCGCCGAGGGCCAGCGCCCGGATCGGGGTGCCGCCCCGCACCACGAGGGCCCCCACCCCCTGCGGCCCGCCGACCTTGTGCGAGCTCACGCTCACCAGGTCGATGCCCGCCAGCAGGTCCGGCAACGGCAGCCACGAGGTGGCCTGCACCGCGTCGGCGTGGACGCTCGCGGTCGGCGCTCGGCGGTGCACGACCTCGGCGACCGCGCCGACCGGCTGGACGGTCCCGACCTCGTTGTTGGCGACCATGACCGACACCAGCGTGGTGTCCGCGGTGAGGCGGGCCTCGAGCGCCTCCAGGTCGATCACACCACGGGCGTCGACCGGAACCGTGCTGCCGCCCACCTCGGCGACCGGCCGGAGCACGGCCTCGTGCTCGACCGCGCTGCACAGCACCGGCCCGGGCCGGGCGGCGTGGACGCCGCGCACGGCGAGGTTGTCGGCCTCGGTGCCCCCGCCGGTGAACACCACCTCGCCCGGCCGGCACCCGACGACCTCGGCCACCGCGTCGCGGGCCTCGTCGACGGCCTGACGGGCCGCGCGCGCCACGCGGTGGGCGCCGGACGGGTTGCCGAACCGCTCGCCCAGCCACGGCAGCATCGCGGCGCGGGCTTCCGGCCGTAGCGGCGTGGTGGCTGCATGGTCGAGGTAGGCGAGCTGGTCGGACACCCGCACAGTCTCGCAGCCCGTGGTGCGATCGCCTCAGTGCCCCGCCGGCGGCCGAGCGTGCGGCGGCGGAGGCGGCGGAGGTGGCGGGGGCGGGGGCGGTGACGAAGGCGGTGGCGGTGACGGCGGCACCGGCCGGGCGGGGGCCCGCTCCCACTCGGCCGCCCGCGGGGGCGGCGCCGGCCGTGGCGTCGGCTGCGCCAAGGGGCCGGCGATGTCGTACCGGGGGACGCCGGTGGTGTGCTGCTGCTGCCACCGGGCCGCCACGCACAGCAGGAACAGGTGGGGGTGCACGTAGCTGGGGGGCGTGTGCCCGATGCGCACCGCCACCGGGTTGGCCAGCCGCACCGCCAGGTGGTCGCGGGCACCGCCGGTCAGCTCGTGCACCCTGAGCAGGTACGAGCGGACGAGCCCGTAGGCCTCCTCGTCGAGGGCTGTCACGTCGAGGGCGCCGGCGTAGCGCTCCCAGCCGGGGGGCGGGGCGAACCACGCCGGGGCGACGTAGGTGCTCGCCGAGCGCTCGCGCACCACGAGGGTGCCGGCCGCCATGTCGCCGAGGCGCTGGTCGCGGGGGGAGAACAGCACGGCCAGGACGGCCACGAAGCCGACCGGCACCAGGAAGAAGTCCACCAGGCCGACCGCCGCCCGGAGGAACGCCTGCTGGAAGCGCACCGTGGTGCCGTCCGCGCTGACCACCCGCAGGCCCATCGCCGCCTTGCCGAGCGTGCGGCCCCGCCACAGCGTCTCGAACGCGCAGAACCACACGATGACCGCACCGAAGCTCAGGAGCACCGCGACGATCGCGGTCGCGGTGCCGCCCGGGTCGTCGCCCAGCAGCGCCAGGGTCACGAGCAGCAGCACGACCACGGTGGCGACCAGCGCCAGCGCGTCGAGCGCGAAGGCGATGGTGCGCGAGGCGACGCCCGCCCGTTCGAAGTCCAGGACGACGGCCTCGGGGGTGATGATCGGCTGGGTCGCCGCAGAGCCTGCCACCGCGGGCACCGTACATCGGCCGCCGAGTAGCGTCGGCGCCCTGGTGGACATCGACCGCTTCATCGCCCGCAACGCGCCCAGCTGGGACCGTCTCGAGCGGCTGTCGTCGCGTGCCGGCCGAGGGCTGCGCCGGCTCACCCCCGCCGAGGTCGACGAGCTGGTCGACACCTACCAGCGGGTGTCGTCGCACCTGTCGCACGCGCGCGTCGCCTACGACGACCCGGCCCTCACCGCCCGGCTCACCCGGCTGGTCAGCCAGGCCAACGGGGTCATCTACGCCAGCCGGACGCGCACGCTGCGGGCGGTCAGCGACTTCTTCGCCTGGCGGTTCCCGGCCGCGGTGTGGCAGAGCGGGCGCTTCGTCGCCGCCAGCGCCGCGCTGCTGCTGGTGCCGGCGCTGGCCATCGGCGTGTGGATGGCCACCAGCGACGCCGCGCTCGAAGCCTCGGCGCCGGACGCGGTGCGCGAGTCGTACCTCGAGGAGGACTTCGAGGACTACTACTCGTCCGAGCCGGCCGCCCAGTTCGCCACCGAGGTGACCGTCAACAACATCCAGGTGGCCATCGCCGCCTTCGCCACCGGCGTGCTGCTGTGCCTGCCCGCCGCCGCCCTGCTGATCCTCAACGGCGCCAACCTCGGCTTCGCCGGCGGCCTCTTCGCCGACGCCGGCGAGCTCGGCAAGTTCTTCGGCCTCATCCTCCCCCACGGCCTGCTCGAGCTCACGGCCGTCGTCGTCGCCGGCGCGGCTGGCCTCCGCCTGGGCTGGGCGGTGATCGCCCCCGGCGACCGCACCCGCGGCCAGGCGGTGGGCGACGAGGCCCGCCGGGCGGGTGTCATCGCGCTGGGGCTGACGCTGGCGTTCGTCGTCGCAGGCATCATCGAGGGGTTCATCACCGGTCGGGGCGTGCCCACCGGCCTGCGGGTCGGCATCGGGGTCCTCGCCGAGCTGGCCTTCGTGACCTGGATCGTCGTCCAGGGGCGCGCCGCGACCCTCCGGGGCGTCACCGGTGCGCTCGGCGAGCTCGACCAGGGCTGGGACGAGCTGGCCGTCGCGCGCGAGCGCGCCTGGGCGCGCTGAGGGCCGGCGCCGGCCGCCGCACCCGCGCGGCGCGTGCACCCCGTCAGAGCCGGCCGGTGGCCTTGACGTTGATGTAGGTGTCGCCCAGCGCGGGCGCCAGGTCGCCCGGGGCGGCGTCCACGACCGTCGCGCCCAGCCCCCGCAGGCGGGCGACCGTGCGCCGGCGGGCCTCGAGCGCGCTGACGGCGGCCGCCCGCCGGTAGGCGGCGCCGGCGTCACCGTCGCCGCCGGCGGCCCAGCGCGCCACGTCAGGGTCGCGGACGCTCGCCACGACCACCAGGTGCTCGCGCAGGATCAGCGGCAGGGCCGGCACGAGCCACTCGTCGACGGCCGGTGCCACCAGGTCGGTGAGCACCACCAGCATCGTGCGCCGCCGGAAGCGGGCCATCGTCTCGTTGAACGCGCCCGCGTAGTCGCTCTCCGCCAGCACGGGCTCGAGGTCGTAGAGCGCCTCGACGACCCGCCCGAGCTGCGACCGGCCGCTCGCCGGCGGCACCGCGGCGCGCACCTCGCGGTCGAAGGCGACGACCCCGCAGCGGTCGCCGAGCCCGGTGGCGACGGCGGTGAGCATCATGGCGGCGTCGACCGCGTGCTCGACCCGGGGCACCCCGTCGACCCGGCCCGCCATCACCCTGCCGTTGTCGAGCAGCACCAGCACCGTCTGGTTGCGCTCGGCCCGGTAGGTGCGGACGATCGGACGGCCGGCGCGGGCGGTGGCGCCCCAGTCGAC
Organism: Acidimicrobiales bacterium; assembly: GCA_016936035.1. GTDB lineage: Bacteria > Actinomycetota > Acidimicrobiia > Acidimicrobiales > VFJN01 > ZC4RG19. Next base: position 7,408 of record JAFGPU010000424.1, on the reverse strand, counting down.
GCGGCGGAACTCGTCGTCGACGGAGTACTCGCGCAGCTGGTCGAACTCGGTGCCCGCCCCCAGGCCCTGGGCCGACCGCAGGCCCACCTCGAGGATGCGAGCCTTGCGGATGCGCAGCTCGGCCTCGTCCTTGGACCGGAACGACGGGTACACGCGCAGCTCGCCCGGCACGACGAGGGCCGACTGGCGGGACGCGAGCCCCAGGGGGCCGTCGACCCGTACCACCAGCTCGCGCGGGACGAAGCGTCCCCGGCGTGCCGGGCGGATGGTCGTGACCGCCCGCAGGGTGCCCCTCGCGGGCACCCGGGCCGCCGCCCGGCGGGTGTCGGCCCGCAGCGACGGCGCCAGCTCGTCGGCCAGCGCGATGCGCAGCGAGCGGCCGGTCGGGTTGCGGACGGTCCACGTCACCTCGGCGGTGGTGCCCAGCGTGACGGCCGGCGGCAGGTCGCGCCGCACCGGCAGCGCCGCGGGACGGGGGGCGAGCGCCGCGTCGAGCAGCGCCACGCCCAGCAGCGCGCCGTCGACGACGAGGACCCAGCCCAGCCCCGCCCCCGGCAGGACGAGCACGACCAGCGACGCCAGCGCGGCGACGAGCGCCAGCCGCCGGGTCGGCGCGAGGCCGCGCCGGTGCGCCGCGGTGGCCGGGACCGGGGCGGGTCCTGCGGCCGTCGCCGTGGCCGTGGCCGCCATCGTCAGCGGGGCACCGGGACCGCGGCGAGGATGCCGTCGAGCACGCCGTCGACCGTCGTGCCCTCGAGCTCGAGCTCGGGGCGGAGCTGGATGCGGTGGCGCACGCACGGTTTGACGACGGCCTTGACCTCGTCGGGCGTCACGAAGGGGCGCCCGGCCAACCAGGCCCAGGCCTTGGCGGCGTGCAGGACCATGGCGGCGCCCCGGGGCGACACGCCGAGGGTGACGGCCGGCGCCGTACGCGTGGCCCGCGCCACCGCCACGATGTAGCCGAGCACGGCCGGTTCGACCCGGATGTCGCGGATCTGGGCGCGCGCCGCCTCGATGTCGGCGACGGTCGCCACCGGGCGGATGCCCGCGGCCGCGGCGTCGTGGGGGTCGAGCCCGCGGTCGTGGCGGGCCAGCACCTCCTGCTCCTGCTCCGCGCTCGGGTACGCCACCGCCAGCTTGAACAGGAACCGGTCGAGCTGCGCCTCGGGCAGCGGGTACGTGCCCTCGTACTCGATGGGGTTCTGCGTGGCGATGACCATGAACGGGTCGGGCAGCGGGTGGGCGGCGCCCTCGACGCTGACCTGGCGCTCCTCCATGGCCTCGAGCAGCGCGGCCTGCGTCTTGGGCGGGGTGCGGTTGATCTCGTCGGCCAGCAGCACGTTGGTGAACACCGGCCCCGGACGGAAGCGGAACCGGCCGTCACCGACGCCGGCCTCACCCGCCGCCTCGAGGACGAGCTGGCCGGTGACGTCGGACGGCATCAGGTCGGGCGTGAACTGCACGCGCTTCACGTCGAGGTCGAGCGCGGCGGCCAGGGTCTTGACGATCAGGGTCTTCGCCACCCCCGGGACGCCCTCGAGCAGGACGTGCCCTTGGGCCAGCAGCGCCGCCACCAGCCCGGACAGGGTGCCGTCCTGGCCCACGATCACCTTGGCCACCTCGTCGCGCACCGACAGGATGGCGGCGCGCGGGTCGTGCCCCGCCTCGGCGGCCTGCGGGGCGGGCGGCGCGGTGGGCGTCGGGGGCGGGGCCGGCGGCGCGAACGGCGACGGCGCCCCGGCGGTGCCACCGGGTTCGGCGTCAGACATGGTCGAGGACCTCCTCACGGATGCGGTCGATGGTGTGGGCCAGAGTGGTCAGCCCGGCGTCGTCGGTGACGGGTGCGGTGCCGAGCGCCCAGCGCAGCGTGTCCTCGGCGACCCCGGTCCGCTGGGCGGCGACGGTGGCGAGCACGTCGGGCGGCACCCCGGCCGGCACGCCGAGGCGGTCGGTGAGGAAGCGGCGCAGGTCTGCCCGCAGCAGCTCACCGGCGTACCCGGCCGAGTGGCTGCGGTCGAGCAGGTTGCCGGCGGCCGCGACGAGCTCGGAGCCCGCGACGGCCACGGGCTGCGGCTCGGCCACCGGCCGGCCGAGGCGGCGGGCCCGCCAGAGTGCGTAGAGCGCGAAGGCGATGCCGAGCTGGACGATGGCCCGGCTGACGCCCGACGGGATGAGGTCGCGCAGGGTGCGCTGCCCGCCGCCGCCGACGAGCCGGCCGGGTTCGAGCACGAGCACCTCGGTGCCCTCCTGCGGCGCGACGAGCGCGGCCACCACCGCGGCGTTCTCGCCGGTCGCCAGACCGGCGTTCACGACCATGCCCGAGCCACCGAGCGCGACGACCGTGCCCTCGCCCCGGTCGGTCGCCACGACGTGGGCACGACCGCCGACGTCGTCGATGCACGAGTCCGCCCGGGCGGGGGCGTCGTAGAGCGCCCCGGCGTTGTAGGGCTCGACGGCCGCGAGGTCGAGGCCGTCGAGGGCGTCGATCTCGCACCGACCCGCGAGCGTCCGCGCCGGCGACAGCTCGGCACCCGTGTCGAAGGTGCCCGCGACCGGCGGGGCGTAGTCGGACGCCGGCTCGGTCACGACCAGCCTGCCGCCCTGGTCGATCCAGTCGTCGATGACGGTCCGCTGGTCGTCGTCGAGCAGGTCGGTGAACATCACCATGACGTCCGGTCCGGCACCTTCGGCGAGGTCGGGCAGACGGTCGTCGATGGAGACCTCGGCCCCGAGCTCGCGGGCCAGCGCCACGAGCGCGCTGGTGCCCAACCGCTCGTGCGACCGCGGGTTGAGAGGTTCGTCGCTGGCATCGCCACCGAGCGCCACGAGCGCCAGCACGGTGGCCGCCGCCAGCGCGACCACGGCCACCCAGCCGCGGACGCTGCCGCCATCGGTCGCGCTCACGCCGGCACCTCCGGGCGGGCCCGGTCGCTGTCGACCGCGCGCAGAGCCGCGTCCGCCAGGTCCGCGAACCGGTCGCGGTCGGCGGGACCGACGTCGGCACCCCCGTACCAGGCCTGCTCGAACAGGTCGGTGGCCCGGCCGAACGACGGGGCGGCCGCAGGCGACGTCTGCCGCACCTCGGCCACCAGCTCGCCGGCCGTGCGCCCGACCAGGTCGCCGATCGCCTGCCGCCGGGCCAGGTCGGCCGCCAGGACGCGGTAGCGGGCCCGCACGGCGTCGCGCCACAGGCCGGCCTGCTCGCACCGGGCGACCTCCGCCGCCCAGTCGGTGCCCTCGTCGCCGGCCGACACGACCACCCGGCCGCCGGGCGTCGTCTCCGGCGCCGGGTTGCGACGCCACCCGTGGCGCGCCTTGTAGACGAGCAGGCCCACGAGCAGCGCCAACGCAACCAGCACCAGCCAGCCGACCCAGCCCGGCAGGCCGCCGGCCGCCAGGCCGAACGGTTCGAGGACGCGCTCGATCTGCTCGGCCACCCACTGGCCGACCCTGTCGAGCACGCTGCGGTCGTCGCTCCACTGGTACTCGGGGCGCGCCAGGATGTCGTCCGCAGCGCGTCGGGCCTCGCCGGGGTCGTGATCGGGCGGCGGCAGGTCGGCGGGAGCACCGGCGACCCCGGTGGCACGCCCGACCAGAGCGGCGTTGACGACGGCGCCGACCACCTCAGGCCACGCGATCGAGCACGTCGATGGCCGTCATCTCGATGTCGAGGCCTTCGGTGCGCACCCGCAGGTCGAAGTAGAGCAGGACGGTCGCCGCCGCCACGAACGGCAGGACGACGACCTGGGCCATGATGGCGCCGAGGGCCAGCAGCGGCCATCCCTGGTCGAAGCCGACCCACAAGGCGAGCGCCTGGAACCCCGCCGACAGGGCGTTGCCGAGCAGCCCGGCGACGACCAACCCCATCAGCAGCGCGATGCCCAGGGTCGGGAAGTAGCGCCCCCGGGTGAGCCGCACCGAGCGCTTGACCGCCTCGATCGGGCCACCCCCCTCGACGCCGATGATCGGCGCCACCGGCACGAAGAACGCCATGATGAACACGATGCCGACGTAGCAGCCGAGCAGGCCGAAGCCCTCGGCGAGCTTCACGATCACGAACGATCCCAGCAGCGCCCACCACCGCCGGCCGACGACGCCCAGCATCTCGCCGGCCGGTGCGTCGCGACCCATCATCCACTGCGCCACCAGGTGCGCGACCGCGGCGGCGACGCACACCAGGGCGATGGCGGGGATGAGCGAGACCAGCAGGTTGGCCATCAGCTCGTTGCTGGCGTTGTTGTTGGCCTGCTCGTTGAGGAGGACGGGGTCTTCGGAGAAGAGGTCGGCGATACCGAGCCCACCCATCGACTCGCGCTGGAGGAACGCGGCGATGAGCTGGGTGGGCACCACGAAGCCGGCGGCGATGCCGATGATGCGCCGCGGCCGGGCCTTGACCACCGCGAACCCGCCGTCGAGGATGTCGGCCGCCGTCATGGGGCGGAGGGCGACGCGCGGCACCGCACCGGCGCCCGCCGTGATCGGTGCCGCCCCGCCGGGCACGCCGGTGACGGCGTCGGCGCCGTCGGGCCCGTGGTCGGCGGGCGCGCCGGGCGGCGGCGGGGGCCGGGTCGGCTGCGCCTCGCCGGAGCCCGGCACGGCCCAGCCTCGTGCCTGGGTGGTCTGGTCCTCCACGCCCGCCATCATCGCCCATGATGAGAGGTGCCGCCGACGCAGGAGGCCATGGCACGTGGAGGGCTACCGATCCAGCACCTACGGCGACCGGTTCGCGGACGTCTACGACGCCTGGTACCACGACGTGTCCGACGTCGACGCCACGGTCGCCCGTGTCGAGGCGCTCGCCGGCGGCGCTGCCGGGGGCGAGCGTCGCGCCGGTCGCGTGCTCGAGCTGGGCGCCGGCAGCGGGCGGCTCGCCATCCCGCTGGCCGACCGGGGCCTCGACGTGTGGGCGGTCGACTCGTCCGCCGCCATGCTCGACCGCCTGCGCGCCAAGCCCCACGGCGACCGGGTGCGCGCCGTGGTCGACGACATGGCCGACCTGACCGCGCCGGAGCTGACCGCATCCGCCGCGGAGCACGGCTTCGACGTGGTGCTGTGCGCGTTCAACACGTTGTTCAACCTCACCGACACCGCCGCCCAGCGCCGCTGCCTCACCCGGGTGGCCCAGCTGCTGGCCCCGGACGGCCGACTGGTCGTCGAGGCGTTCGTCCCCCCACCCGGCGGCGAGCGCGACTCCGCCGTGGGCGCCGTCGAGCCCCGGCACATCGGGCTCGACGAGGTCGTGCTGTCGGTCAGCCGGCTCGACCCGGCGTCCCGCACGATCACCGGCCAGTACGTCCAGATCACCGAGCGCGGCGTGCGGCTGCGCCCGTGGGTGCTGCACTACACGACGCCCGAGGGCCTCGACGCACTGGCGTCGGAGGCCGGCCTGCGCCTGGTCGACCGCCACGCCGGCTGGCGGGACGAGCCGTTCACCCCGGCGGCCGAGCAACATGTCTCGACCTACGCACCGGTCGCCCCCGGTGAGGCGATACGTTGACGCCGTGTCCAGTCCCGTGGTGCCGCCGCTCCATCTGACCGCTCGCCACGCTTCGGCCACGTGCCGGTCATGAGCCAGCTCCGGCTCAATCCCCTGACCGGCCGCTGGGTGACCGTCGCTGCGGATCGCGACAGCCGGCCGGGCGACCTCGTCTCCCGCCAGCTCCCGGTCCAGGCCGACCCGTCGCTGCCCTGCCCCTTCTGCCGGGGCAACGAGGAGGCGAGCCCGCCCGCCCTCGAGACCTACGACCGGCAGGGCGAGTGGGTGGTGCGGGTGGTCCCCAACCGCTACCCCGCCTTCGACGGCGACGAACCTCTCAAGGTGCACAACCTGGGGCCCGTCTTCACCGAGGCGGCCGCCAGCGGCATCCACGAGGTACTGGTGTTCACCCCGGATCACGACGCATCGTGGGCCGACCTCGACGACGCCCAGGCCGCGGTGACCATGGCCGCCATCCGCGACCGGCTCGAGCAGCACGCGCGGCGACCGCAGATCCGCTACACGCAGGTGATCGTCAACCACGGCCGCGAGGCCGGCGCCAGCCTCGAGCACCCGCACGGCCAGCTGCTCGGCATCCCCTTCGTGCCCGGCGAGATCGCCGAGGAGGAGGCGGGGTTCCGACGGTTCGAGGGGTCGTGCCTCATCTGCACCACCCTCGAGGCCGAGGAGGCCGCCCGCCATCGGGTCGTGTACGCGGACGAGCGCGTCGTGGTGGTGTGCCCGTTCTGGTCGGGCACCCCGTACGAGATGCTGGTGCTGCCCCGGGCGCACGAGGTGCACATCACCGACGCGGCGCCGCCCGACGTGGCGGCCGTGGGGCGGGCCATGCGCACTGTGCTGGCCCGGCTGCGGGGCTGCCTGGGCAGCGTCGCCTACAACCTGGTGTTCCACACCGCCCCGCACCGCCACGCCGGCCCGTACCACTGGCACGTCCACGTGCTGCCGCGGGTCACCAGCGTCGCCGGGTTCGAGCAGGGCACGGGCGTGATGATCGACATCGTCGCCCCCGAGATCGCGGCCCGGCACCTGACCGTCGTCGGCTGAGGCGGGCGCAGGCGGGCGCGGCCGGGCGGGGCCGGAGGCCGCCGGGCCGGGTCTAGCGCCGGCGGGGTGCCGCCGCGGTCGCGATGTCGTAGGCCCGGCGGCGGGGCACCGCGAGCCGGTCGGCGACGCTGCGGGCGGCGTCACGAGCCGAGGCCCCGGCGTCGAGCTCGGCACGGACGGCCGCCAGGATGGCGTCGTCGTCGGGGGGCGCGACCGGCGGCGCGCCGTCGAGCACGACGACGATCTCGCCGGGGGGCTCGCGCTCGGCCACCCAGGCCGACGCCTCGTCGAGCGTGCCCCGCCACACCTGCTCGTGCAGCTTGGTGATCTCGCGGGCGATGGCCACGCGCCGGTCGCCACCGCAGGCGGCGGCGAGGTCGGCAAGTGTGCGGGCCAGGCGGTGGGGCGCCTCGAAGAGCACGGTGGTGCGATGCTCGGCGGCGACCGCGGCCAGGCGCTCGCCGCGCGCCGCGCCCTTCCGGGGCAGGAAACCCTCGAACACGAACCGCCCGGCGGGGAGGCCGCTGACGACGAGGGCGGCCAGCGCGGCCGACGGGCCGGGGACGACCTCGACCGCGTGCCCCGCGGCGACCGCGGCGGCGACCAGGCGCTCGCCGGGGTCGGAGATGCCCGGCATGCCGGCGTCGGAGACCAGCGCCACCTGCTGACCCTGCTCGATGCGGGCCAGCACCCGGGGGATCTCGCGCTGCTCGGTGTGCTCGTTCACGACCACGAACGGCCGCCGCTCGATGCCGGCGAGCGACAGCAGCTTGCCGGTGCGCCTGGTGTCCTCGCAGCACACGGCGTCGGCGGCGGCCAGCGCCTCGGCCGCCCGGGGGCTGAGGTCGCCGAGGTTGCCGATGGGCG